>JAAZEF010000063.1 GCA_012512455.1 Erysipelothrix sp. | reverse complement strand
ATGTGGGGTGAAGTTGTAAGGGATTGAGCGCATCATATTCTATCGCATAGGCATACTTTAATATTTGGGCATTCTCTAATCCAGGAATTGTTTTCAACATCGCTTCCTGAATAGCTTTGGGTAAGGATGTGGATAAACCTTGTAGATAAGTTGTGTCAAACTCTTTAGTTTCTGGTTCTAAGAATAGTTGATGTCTTTCTTTATCAGCAAATCTTACGACCTTGTCCTCAATTGATGGACAATAGCGAGCTCCTACTCCAGTAACGACACCTGAGTACATGGATGAGAATTCAAGATTGTCATGGATTAATTCATGCGTTTTTTCATTTGTGTATGTTAAGTAACATGGTATTTGTTCTTGGATGATGTCATTTTCTTTTGTAAAGCGAGAGAAATTTAGTGGTTTAATGTCTCCTGGTTGAAGAGTTGTTTTACTGAAGTCAATTGTGGAAGTTTTGAGTCTGGCGGGGGTTCCTGTTTTTAATCTAAATAGTTCGATTCCCATGTCTCTAAGGGCATTGGATAATCCGTTGGTTGTGGGTAAACCTTCTGGCCCACTATTTTTAGTTTCATGTGAGATCATGGTGACTGAGGACATATACGTTCCTGAGGTTAGGATAACTTTCTTGGCATATATCTTCTCATCATTTTCTAATATGATTCCTTTCATAATGGAATCTTCAACGATGAAACCTTTGACTAATGCGTTAACAACTTCTAAATTGTCCGCTTTTAAAAGTTCTTCTTTGACTGCTTTTGAGTATTCAATCTTATCTGATTGAACCCTTAAGCATTGGACACCTGGTCCTTTGGAAGAATTTAACATTTTATATTGAAGGGCGGTCTTGTCGGCAATTTTGCCCATTTGACCTCCTAGACTTTCTATTTCTCTAACGACGATGCCTTTGGCTGGTCCACCAATTGATGGATTACATGGCATCATGGCTACTTTATTAATATCGAGTGTGAACAGAGCTGTTTTGGCTCCCATATTGGCAGCAGCTAATGCGGCTTCAATTCCTGCGTGTCCACCTCCGACGACGATAATATCGTACATGACATCACTTCCTTTAAATGCCCTTGTATTTTATCACATCGCTTTAATATTTCAATGAGGAGTGACCGCATACAAAAAACGAGCAATTGCTCGTTCTTTATTAATCGTCTATTTCAGATTTGAGTACTTTACCGCTTGTCGCATGAATTTCGATTTCATATTCGAGTTCACCGATTTCAAATTCAATTTCATATTTTCCATCATCGAGTTCAACTTCTAAATCATGGACTGATCCTGCTGAGACTCCGAAGTGTGCGAAGGCTAATTGTTTGGCGCGATCAACACCGATTACTGATGGTTGAGTGACTGGACGATCATCGTCATCATCATTGTCATCTCTTTCTACTTTTAGGATTTCTCCTGAAGTTGCGTGTACTTTAATTTCATATTCAGTTGTGCTTGTTTCGAACTCTACTTCGTAGCGTCCATCATCGAATTCAACTTCTAATTCTCTAACTTGTGAGGCACTAACACCAACGTGTGCTAGAGCTAGTTGTTTGGCTTTTTCTGCTCCAATTCGTGTATTTGATGGAGTTGTTGGTGTAGATGGAGTACTTGGTGTTGCTGGTTGTTGGTTAGAACCAGTCTTTCTATCATCATCATCCTTATCATCAATTTCTACTTTAAGGATTGCCCCTGTACGACTGTGTACATCAACTTCATATTCGACACCATTAACTTTGAATTCTAATTCATATTTTCCATCGTCTAAATCATCATAATCTTTATCGTAAACATCAGATGCATTAATTCCTAAGTGAGCAAATGCGAGTTCTTCTGCTTTATTAATTCCGATATGTTCATTTGTTGGTGCTGGATCTGTTGTGACCACCACGAAATCTTTATCAAAATCATCATCCATGACATCATATTCTTCTAATAGTGAGAATAATTCACCAAGAGTCATGTTTTTAAGTTCGTCAACACTCATTTCTCCTGTTAATTCAGCAATCTTCTTTGATAGTTTAACTTTACCAGCTGATGCTTGATCATCATCTTGATCATCATCATCTAAGAAGGCAGCTAGGAAACTAGCTTTAACATCACGCTCTGATAAATATGACTGCATTGCTGCTTTGGTAGAATTAATGTATGCTTGGTCAACGTCTCCTGAGATAAGGATATGATTTTCAACATCAAGTCCAAGGTAACCATTTTTTAATAGTAATTCTGTGAGGTCTTCAGCGACTTCATAGATTTCACGATCATCATCGATGTCAAATCCTCTTAATAAATCTTGGGCTTCTTCATTCTTGGCAATGACATCAACTACTCTGTAATCATTGTCAACTACCATTTCTAAACTTGGGTTCACGTCAATGACGATACTTCCTATGGCCTTTGTTTGGTTATTGTTCCAGACAAAGACTACGGCTCCTATAACTAATACTGCGGCAATTACCACTTTTAATAAACTGTTCTTTTTCATGTTTCTATCTCCTTTACAACTACTTAACGTTTCCAACATTCGTTTTATTGCATTTAAATTTAAATTCTTTTTAAATTTTCATTTTCTAAACTCACAAATGGTATAATTTATTGAGAGAAGGTGTCAATAATGAAGCACACTAAACACTTATTATTAAGTTTATTAATCCTCTTAAGTGGCTGTACTTTTATAATCGAAGAAGAACAAGTCCCCATGGATAGAGATGATTTTCCAGGCACAATGATAACAGATGGCTACATTGAATTTCGCCAAGAAGATGACGATGAGATGTCTGCTTATTTTGTGGATTTAAGAAACCAACCATGGGTTGGTGATAATAATGAAGGTCATGTTCAATTAGATATTGATGATCTTGAGATCGATATTGAACTAGTCGTTGGCGTCACTTCTTGTACAGGAGCTATCGATGGACATCGTATTGAGTACGAAGTAGATTTAAGAACTGACAGAATTGATGATAAAGAAATCACACTCTTCAAGGGTTGTAATAATGATGAATCCTATCCCTTTGAAGTTAGTAATGATGAACTATTAGCCTTTGCCCATGATTTATATCACACCATGATGAGACAATCCTAACTTTTGATAAACCAACTAGCTATTTTTATTATGATAATGAATAGTGAAAATATGAGATACACAATATTATAAATCTTAAAACCAGTACTTGAGAATTGGCCACTCAACAGATACATTATTACCAAAACGAACACTAATAACATCAGGTATATCTGAATCAAATTAACAATTATATAGAACATACTGAAATCTGAACGTTCTTCTTGTTGTTCATTTGATTCTTTTAGAATATGTCTTAATAACAACAACTCCCATAACTTCATACTTTCACCACCCCTACGTCACCTCTACATTATCATAAATTTTATAACTATGCTCAGAAATTTCATTCTTATCGTAAACTAAAACTGTTTTAATAAAAATGCTGGTATTACAAAAAATTTAAGAATAAATGCAAAAAAATAAAACCATTCTGTGATTTTATTTTTTGACTATGAAACATGATAGATACAAAACAGAAGGCAGCATACTTGTTAAGGATTTCAGAATAATTGATTAACCAAGATAATATTTTGTGCTTCTTCCTGCCCCTTCTTTTCTAACATAATGTTTTTCTTGTAAGGAATTTAATAATCTCACAACTTTATTTTTACTAAATCCCGATTTTTCTGCTAAGTCACTACTCGAGAATAAAATCCCAGATGACAACAGTTCATGGATTGTTCTCTCATCAACTGTCATACTCTCTTTCATGGTTGTAGTTGGTAAACTTATTACGATGCTATTTTGAGATACTTCGAAAATAGGTTTATGATTAATATTTATATATGATTCTTTGATTCTTCTAATACCCGTAGCAAACATTTCTATAAGATTAAGTCTAAAGAATATGTTTCCAACAATAGGATTTCTTAAGTTTGAAATACGTCCATTCAAATATTCTTCTTTCGAAAGCCCTACAGGTAGGCCTCCAGGAGAGGAAACTTCTATTTTATCTAAATACATTAGTACTCTGATGTTAGAATTGATATCCCAAGTTCTATGAACAAGAGCATTAGCAATAACTTCTCTGAATGCTTCCTTAGGTACTAAGTATCTTTCCCTTCTCTCCATCCCTTTTATCTCTTCTAACTTATAATACGAATCAAATATTTCTACAGCTTGATCAAATTGCTCTAAAATTGAATTACCAAAGAGGTTTTCTCTGCGCATTATTTCATTTGAGTTAGAGCCAAATCTTACAATATCAATTCCAGGAAAATCATTTTGATCGCAGAATAAAATAGCGGCGTTATTATATTTATTATCGTTATTTAATAAACCTATCGTTTTTAGTGTATCCTCGTTTGGATTACTAACAAATAACTTTTCTTTCAAAACTTCAAAGAAATAATTAAATGTCAGATTACTCCTATTTGTTGGTAACTCATCAAAATATAAATTCTCTCCTATTAAAACTAACCTTTTTAGTTCTACTTGGTCAACTTCCACTGTTGAAGTATCATTTCTTTTATATGCTTTTCCTTTATACAAGTAAGGTTTAAACTGACCTTCCCTTACAACAAGTGTAATAACATTTGTCTTATGATTTATACTAAATGAAAATGTAGGTTTTGGTTTTATAAGATCGTTAATCTTATTCTCTAAATTGAGACAAGCTTCTTCCGGATTATCTATTCAAACTATTT
>JAAZEF010000062.1 GCA_012512455.1 Erysipelothrix sp. | reverse complement strand
GATGGTTTTAATATCGATGCTGTTGACTTAAATGATTTAGATAAAAAAGAACATGAAGTAGGAACTTCAGAGAGTTTAATTCGCGGGATTGCTTCACGAATGAAACAACAACATTATAAAATTGGTGGTTTTGAGGCTACAATTCACAGTGAAGTATTAGAGGGCTCTGGTTTGTCTTCTTCAGCATCATTTGAAGTATTGATTGGTACCATCTTAAATCACGAGTTTAATGAGGGAATTATTAGTGCTCAAGAGATTGCTCAAATAGCTCAGTATAGTGAGAATGTGTACTTTGATAAACCTTCAGGTCTGATGGATCAGATGGCCTGTAGTGTGGGTAATTTAATTATGATTGATTTTGAGGATAAAGAATATCCAAGAATTAATCAACTTGATACGGATATGCTGAGCTTTGGTTACAAACTTTGTATTGTGGATACTAAAGGTTCTCATGCTGATTTGACACCTGACTATGCCGCAATTCCTTATGAGATGAAACAAGTGGCTAATTATTTTAATAAACAATATTTAAGAGAAGTAGATCCAAAACTTTTCTTCGAGTCCATTTCTTCACTTAGAGAACAATGTAGTGATCGAGCGATTTTAAGAGCACTTCATTTCTTTAATGAGAATCAAAGAGTAAGTGATGCTTATGAATCACTTACTAAGAATGATTTTAACTCTTTTTTAGAGATAATTAAGGCTTCTGGTGATAGTTCCTTTAAATATCTTCAAAATGTATATTCCACTAGTGATCCATTAAATCAAGCATTGTCTTTAGGGATCGCAATGAGTGAACAAATCTTAAAAGATCAAGGTGTTACGAGAGTTCATGGTGGTGGTTTTGCGGGGACGATTCAATCGTTTGTTAAAGAAGATGTTGTCAAAACTTATCAACAAGATATTGAAAAAATCTTTGGTAAGGGCTCTTGTCATATCTTATCGATTCGTCATGAAGGTGGCGTAAAGGTATATTGAGATGAAAACTTACGAAATAGAAAATGACTTTCTTAAAGTATGTTTCATAGATTATGGTGGTACTATTATTGGTATTTATGATAAACAAAATGGACATGAAAACTTAGTTATTTCTTTTGATGATGTTAATGATTACATCATTGAAGGTGATCCATATTTGAATTCTTTAGTTGGTCCTGTGGCGGGAAGAATTGCACATGGTCAATATGAATTGGATGGTAAGATTCAACAACTATCAATTAATAGTCATATCAATCATTTACATGGTGGACAAAGCGGAATTTCTAAACATTTCTTTAAAATTGTATTGATTAATGATTATTCTGCACTTTGTTCTTTAAGGACAAATCATGATGGTGATGGATTTGTGGGCCAATTTGATTATCAAGTTATATATCGTTTAGAAGATTCTAAACTTATCATTGAGTATGAGGCCACACCAGAACATAGAACAATCTTAAATATGACCTCACATTTATATTTTAATTTGAGTGGAGATATGAAGTCTTCTATAGAAGATCATTTAATCAAAATAGAGGCTAATAAGAGAATGACACTCCATGATGATGAGTATCCACAAAGTATTGTTGAACTTGAAACTGATGATGTGTTTGATTGTCGAAACACTAAGAAACTTAGTGAGATTCATAATTCATTTCATCCTGAGATAGTAAATTCAAGAGGTCTCAATCATGCTTATCTATTAGATGGTTCTATTTATTTAATGGATGAAGTAAGTGGTCGTCAATTAAAGCTTACAACCGATGCTCCTAGTGCGGTGTTTTATAGCGCAAACTATTTTAATGATTCTTACATCTTAAATAAGAGACAAAGAGGTTATC
>JAAZEF010000061.1 GCA_012512455.1 Erysipelothrix sp. | reverse complement strand
GTAGTGTGATCTCCACTGGGTTCTTCGATTGATTTTAATAAAGCGTTGAGTGCTTGACTACTGGCGTTTTCGACATGATGTAATATCGCAACTTTTTGACCTGTGACTTCTTTGGCACTTTGTGAGAACTGATGTTGTAATTGGATAATACTTTCTTTTTTTATGGATTCTTTACTGCCATCTAATATTTGAACATCCATTGTTTCAGAATTCATTATTCTGTTTACTTGTTCATTTAATTGATTCTCATCGTCACTTTGAATTTGAATTAATGAAGCGATCCAATTGACGATTTCTAGTAAGGCTTTTTGTCCAACGATTAAATAAGCATGAGATAAGCGTTGTTTTTTTAAACTTTGGACTAAGAGTTGATAAAGATGGCTTTGATTATTTTTAATCCATGTCGTGTGATTCTTTTGTAGCAATCCAGTTGATAATGGTGTCATAAACTTCCGATGTCAACTCCTCTATTGTTTGTGTCGCATCAAAGATAACCATTCGTTCTTGGTATTTCTCTTTGATTTGTTGATAACCTGAAAACACTTTTTTATGAAATTCTAAAGATTCTTGATCAAGTCTATCTTTAAAACTTCTATTATTAATACGTGCGAGTCCTAATTCAGGATCGATATCTAAAAAGATTGTTAAGTCAGGAACTCTTCCTTCGATCGCAAACATATTGATATCCCATACTTCTTGTAGACCTATTTCTCTTCCTACCCCTTGATAGGCTAATGAAGAGTCGACAAAACGATCCGAGATAACAATGTCTCCGTCCTGTAGATGAGGTAGTATTTTTTCTACCAAATGTTGTCGTCTACTTGCGGCATAGAGAAGGGCTTCTGTCTTTTTGTCCATCTCTATATTTTGAGGATCCAATATGATTTGTCGAATTTGTTCAGCGATAGAAGAACCCCCAGGTTCCCTTGTATATATGGCACGATAGCCGTGCTCTTTTAATTTGTTAAAGACCAATGTGCTGATTGTAGTTTTGCCACTGCCATCGGGTCCTTCAAATGTGATAAAATAACCTTGCTTCATGTGCTTCTCCAGTCTAAGGCTATTATATACGATTTGACAACCAATGTACAAACTTAAAAAGGAAGTGAAACCATTGATTTTTGATGAAAAACCCATAGCGACACAACTTAAATTTTCTGGAATCATTATTAATGTGCGCCAAGATGTCGTAACTCTTAATAATGATAGTATGACAACCTATCGTGAGGTTGTGGAACATCCTGGAGGTGTTTGTATCGCAGCAGTGACCGATGAAGACAAGTTTTTACTAGTTGAACAGTTTCGTTATGCTCAAAAACAGACCACTCTAGAATTTGTAGCGGGCAAAAAAGAACTGAATGAAGATCAAGAAATAACCGCCCTTAGAGAACTTGAGGAAGAGACAGGCTATGTCGCTCAAAATATCGAATTTATTGGAGAGGTTTATCCTTCTCCTGCTTATCTTGATGAAAAAATATCATTATATTTTGCGAAAGATTTAATTAAAACAAAACAAAACTTAGATCATGGTGAATTCTTAAGAGTCGTTGAACTTTCCTTGGATGACATCTTACATAGAATTGTGGCTAACGAGATTAAAGATCTTAAGACCATTGCTTTAGCGTATGAAATGCAAAGAAGGTTGTTGAATGGAAAAATATAACTGGTATGACGCTAACTTTGATGAAGAACTCATTAAAGAAAGAGAAAATACAAGACAACTTTATATTCAGATCAATAATTGTCTTGATGATAATTTAAGAAATCAATTATTTGATAAACTACTTCCTGATAAAGATACTACTTCGTCCATATCAACACCTTTTTATTGTGATTATGGTAAAAACATTAAGATAGGTAAGAACTCTTTTATCAATCTTAATAATTATTTTATGGATGGGGCACCCATTACAATTGGAGATAACTGTTTTATTGGACCTAATTGTGGCTTCTATACTGCCATTCATCCTCTTCATCATCATGATCGTAACCTTGGTTTGGAGAAAGCTTTACCGATTACTATTGGTAATAACGTATGGCTAGGTGGCGATGTAACGATTCTTCCTGGTGTGACCATTGGTAATAATGTCGTGATTGGTGCCAAAAGCTTGGTAACAAAAGATATTCCTAACAATGTATTAGCT
>JAAZEF010000060.1 GCA_012512455.1 Erysipelothrix sp. | reverse complement strand
TTAAAAGCGAACTAGCATTTCAGGCTAAAAGAAATGATTGTAATTGTGTTCTTGATTTCAAGTATGGACAAAAACATCGTTTGTTTGCGATAGATGATGTCTATTTCTATGGGTCAGGTGTACTGGCTAAGTTGGATAAATTACAGTTTATTGAAATCACATCCAAGTTATAACATAAACCCCTAATTGGGGTTTTTTTGTGGACTTGTTATAATAAAAAGGAAAGAAGGTTGACAGATGAAGAATACAATTGAAATGTTTATCTCATTTTTCAAAGTAGGTCTCTTCACTTTTGGTGGAGGCTATGCCATGATACCAATTGCTCAAAAAGAGTTGGTAGATAGAAGAGGATGGCTTAACAAAGAAGAATTGATGGATTATTATGGAATCTCACAAGTCAGTATGGGAGCCATTGCCATCAATACTAATGCGCTCATTGGCTATCATATTGATAATAAAAGAGGGGCATTATTAGCTGCTATTGCGACCGCGTTACCCTCTATCATAATTATTATGTTCATTGCTGCTGTGTTAGGTAATTTCTTTGATTTGCCACTAGTAGCGAATATGTTTAGAGCTATTAGAATCGTAGTCTGTGCTCTAATTGTACATACGACTTATCAATTAATGAAAAATGGATTAATTGATTTATTTGGTTGGATATTATTTATTGTCGTCTTAATTGGTGTCATTGTCTTTCAAGTCAATCCATTCTTTTTAGTTGTCCCAAGTGGAATATTAGGGTTAATATTCTATCCATCTCAGGAGAAATCAAAATGAGATTATTGTGGGAATTATTTGTCGAGTTTTTCTTAATAGGATCCTTTTCAGTAGGCGGAGGATTAGCCACTGTACCTTATCTCATAAACTTATCAGAACGACAACAATGGTACACGATAGGGGAATTGATGGATATGATCGCGGTATCCGAATCTACACCAGGACCCATCGCTATTAACCTGGCTACTTATGTGGGTTATCAAGTCAGTGGTGTCATTGGAAGTATCATTGCGAGTGTGGCTGTGATGATCACAGGTGTCGTATTTATGATTATTGTTGGACGCTCTTTGATGAAATTTAAAAGGAGTAGTTGGTTACCAAAAGTCTTCTATGGTTTAAGGCCGACCATAGCAGCATTGATAGCCTTTGCGGCTTATACGATGATGGTGTCCATTGTAAATCAAGAGATGGTCATCATTAGCACGATAAGTTTATTTGTTATTTCTTTGATACTTATAATAAAAACAAAACTATCGCCAATTACATTAATTGTATTTGCGGCGATAGCTAGTCTAGTAATACCATTTTAAAATAAAAAAAGAGGTCTCTGTGAAACCTCTAATTAAATTATTCCAAACCGTATTTCTTGTTGAAACGACTAACTCGTCCTTCAGCAGCAACGAATTTCATCTTACCAGTATAAAAGGGATGAGAAGCTGAGGATGTATCGACCACAAATAGTGGATACGTCACGCCATCAATCTCAATTGTTTTATCTGTTTCCATAGTAGAACCAAGGATAAATACATCATCAGTAACACTGTCTTTGAATACGACAGGACGATAATTTGGATGGATTCCTTCTTTCATTGTTATACCTCACCTTCTTATTGCATATCATATTATAATATTTTTAATTTTTCTGTCAATATTTACGATGTTAATCGTTGAAATTAACCGAATTAGCAATGTTCATGGAATGACTCGCAATACGCTCTAAGGACGTTAAGATGTTCGTAAAGATAACACCAACTTGCGGAGTACATTCTTGTTTTTGTAGTCTTACGATATGACGATCCATACACGCTAATTTATCAAATTCAATATCGCTTCTTAATTGACGAATACTATCCATTTTACTTTGGTCAAGTGTTGAAAAGATATCAAGGCTTAATTGAATAATATCATTTACTTTGTTAGTTAGTGAAGTTAAGTCATCAATCGCATCTTTTGTCATGGACTGACCTACATCCATTTGTAATAAAGCAAATTCAGCGATGTCCTCAGAACGATCACTAATTCTTTCTAAGTCAATAATCGTGTGATGTAATTTACCCAGCTGTACTAAATCTTTATCATGAAGATCTAGACCTCTTAGTTCAATCATTACCTTAGTAATAGAGTCACTTAAGTAATCCACTGTGCTTTCCAACTGTTTAACTTTATCGACTTTATTCTCATCACCATCAAAGAAAGCCTCAATAGAAAGGTTGTAATTTTTACCAGCAATTTCACCCATACGATGAAGTTCCTTCATGGTCGCCGAAATAGCCAAGTTTGGTTGATTCTCTAAACGCTGATTGAGATAAACAAGTTTCTTCTCAGAATCTTTACCATCAGCCTTTTCAGGAATTAGACGTATCACCAAATTCACTAAATAATCAGTAAATGGTAACAGAAGGATAGTCATCGATAAATTAAATAACGTATGGAAGTTTGCGATTTGACGTGATACATTGGTTGGTGAAAGACTCTCAACCCACGTCACAAGTTGTGGTGCTATCGCCAATACTATTAAGAAGACAACCATTCCAATTACATTAAAAGATAAGTGGAAGCCAGCAGTTCTTTTCGAATTAGCACTCGTACCAATCGAAGCTAAGATCGTTGTGATACAAGTACCAATATTTTGACCTAAGATAACATATACCGCTTGATCAAGGCCCACAAGCCCCATCATCGCAAAAGCCTGTAATATACCAAGAGATGCGGAAGAGCTCTGAATTACCGCTGTAAAGATTGCGCCAACTAAGACGCCTACTATCGGATTTCTAAAGTTAACTAAGAAATTTGTAAATGCTTCTATTTCTCTTAAAGGTGCCATCGCTTCAGACATGAGATTTAGTCCCACAAATAGCATCCCAAAACCTAAGATAATTAAACCAATTTTGACAAATTTTCTCTTTTTAAGAAAAAGAGCCATGACCATCCCTACAAATAATATGAAGGGAGCAATCTTTGATAAATCAAACGCAATTAATTGACTAGTTACTGTCGTCCCAATATTGGACCCCACGATAACCCCGGCCGCTTGAGTCAAAGTCATTAGATTCGCATTGACGAATCCCACCAGCATTACTGTGATGGCGGAAGAACTTTGAACAATACCTGTAGCTACCGTCCCTACCAAGGCTCCAGTAAAACGGTTCTTTGTGAGCATTTCAAGGATGCGTCGCATCCTGTTGCCAGCCATACTTTCAAGCGCATCTGACATAAGATTCATTCCATAAAGAAATAGTCCTAGTCCCCCCAGAAGCGCAAACAACATATAAATTGTCATACTTTCTCCTATATTTAACACATAGCGTGTTTTCTCAATAATTGTAGTCTATTTAATAGATGACTTCAAGGCGAATTTAAGATTATGTGAAGTTATAAACAAACAAAAAATAAGAAGAAAATATTAAGGGTTAAAGGAGGTCGACAATTATAAGACAACAATTTAACGTTATAGAAGGAGCACCTCAATGACCCATTTATTTAATGGATGAAGTAAGTGGTCGTCAATTAAAGCTTACAACCGATGCTCCTAGTGCGGTGTTTTATAGCGCAAACTATTTTAATGATTCTTACATCTTAAATAAGAGACAAAGAGGTTATC
>JAAZEF010000059.1 GCA_012512455.1 Erysipelothrix sp. | reverse complement strand
GTATTAGGTGAAATAGCCTCTCAATACTCAGATTTTATTATATTAACTGAAGAAGATAATCGAGATGAAGAGGTCATTGATATTGCACATGAGATAAAGAGAGGAATTAAAAATACTGAGACTTTGATTATTGAAGATCGTTACTTAGCCATCAAAAAAAGTATTGAGATTTCTAAAGTAAATGATTTAATATTGATATTAGGTAAAGGTGCAGAAACATTCTTAGATAGAGGAACTAAAAGAGAAAATTGGATTTCAGATATTGAAGCTGTATATGAGATAAAAAAACAAACAGATGATTAATTTCTGTTTGTTATTTTTTTAAGCAGAGTGATACTTTTATAAATCAATGGATTGATAATTAAGGAGTAATATCCAACTAATTCTTCAACGACTCCTGTAAAACCTTTCTTAAATTCATAAATTCCATGTTGTTGTGGTTTTCCATTAAAGTGGCCATTAGTACCGTAGAAATTATAGCGTGGTATGTTCTTTTGAATTGTTCTTTTCATCGCTTCATATTGTATCGCATAAGGTGCCTCAAAACTCTTTAGTTCATCATTCATTCCAGAGTTGAAATAAATGACTTCATTATCATTGACATAAAACATGGCAGCTCCTAAGTTAACAAAGCCATCGCTTGTCTCTATTTCTGAGACAACATCGTATCGTTTTTGATGCGAAGTTAGTCGAATGTTTGCTTCCTTAATAATATTTCGATTCTTTTTTGAAGTTTCAGGTGTGTTTTCAATAAGTTGTTGTTCCTCACTGATTTTGTGTTGAATAAGATTTAATAAATCATCTTTTACAAAGTAAGCCAGTAAGTATTGACCATGACCTGTATCAACAAACTTCTTATACAGTTCTTGATAGTAACTAAGAGAACGAATCTTAAAGTCATGTTTATCAGAGGCTTCTTCCATAAATTTCATGAAGAGATCCATTTCTTCATACTTCATTTCTCTAACTTTTATTCCTTGTTCCAATGTGCGACGGACGCTATATCTAGTCTTAGAAGCAAAGCTATTAATCAGTTCTTCTTCATTTTTGATATTACTTAAGTCTTTTATGAAATACCAATTAATAAGATAAGGATGATTCGTGATATCAATTTGTTTGAATTCACTATTAATAAGAGCTTCTTTGACGTGTAAATTATTGATGCCATTCTCAACAAGCTCTCCATTAATGTCTCTTTCTTGAAGAATGATATTAGGATTAATAATAAGTTCGAATACTTTTTTCTTAACTAAGTAGTCTTTTAGTTTTTTAAAATACTCACTCACTAACTCTGAGTTGTTATAATCAAGAATAGGACCCATTTGACAAGTTACTTCTTGAAAGCCTAAAAAGACGTTACGAAAGCTAAAAAGACCTGCTGCTTTGATTTCTTGGTCTTCTATCAGTGCTATGTATTCATAGTGTTTATGCATGCGCTGTGCATGTTCAATGCTTTGTAAAACATTAAATTGTGAATTCGCTTGAGCGAAATCTAAAAATTGATCATAATTAATAACTTCAATATTCATGATAAACTCCTTTTGACAATATATAGTATAACATTTTGACAAATCATTTTGTTCACGCTATAATATTTTTGCTTGCATCAGAAGGGAGGTTAGACATGTCTAAAGTAGTTGTGAAGGAAAATGAAGGTTTAGATGACGCGTTACGTCGTTTTAAACGTCAGGTTTCCCGTAACGGTACCCTTGCTGAAGCGCGCAAAAGAGAATTTTACGTTAAGCCAGGTGTGAAACGTAAATTAAAGTCAGAAGCAGCTCGTAAAGCCGCTAGAAAGAAAAATAAGAGACGTTAGTCTTTTAGACTTTCATTTATCAGGTAATGGGATGATCAAAGGGTCATCCCTTTTTCTTTATAGTTGCTAATATTGTAATTCATGATAACATTCGATAAACTAAAGACAAACGAGGTAAAAACATTGAAAATTTCAAAACAAATTGTCTTAGATCTAAACTCAAATCAATTAACAACTTTTGTCGGTCCTCAAGACCAACATCTTTCTGCGATACAAAAAAGATATCATGTCGATTATTTTCTACGATCCAATGTCTTAGAAATTGAAGGAGAGAAGTCTGAGGTGATGGAAGCCATCAAAAAAATTGAGAAGATGATTCAATCCATTAGAAATAACGAATCATTGACTTCAAAAGATATCCTTGAGATATTACATCATCCAACAACCGCCATTAAAAAACATGTGCCCATTACTTATACATTTGGTGGAAAACATATTTATCCAAAAACAAATGGACAAGAAGAACTTGTAAGAGCCATGAAAAAACATGATATGGTATTCTCAGTAGGACCAGCAGGAACCGGTAAAACCTTTTTAGCTGTAGCCTACGCTGTATCTTTATTACGAGATAATAAAATCAAAAGAATTATCCTCACCAGACCAGCCGTCGAAGCAGGGGAGAATTTGGGCTTTCTACCAGGTGATCTCAAAGAAAAGGTAGATCCATATCTTCAACCACTCTATGATGCACTCAATATCCTCTTAGGTGTAGAGAGTGTAGAAAAGATGTTAGAAAAAAAGACCATAGAAATTGCTCCACTAGCATATATGAGAGGAAGAACACTTGACGATGCGTTTATAATTTTAGACGAAGCTCAAAATACCACTGATGCTCAAATGAAAATGTTCTTATCACGAATGGGATATAATTCAAAGATGATTATCAACGGTGACATCACACAAATCGATTTACCATTTAATCAACAGTCAGGATTATTGATAGCACTCGATTTGTTATCTGATATGGAAGAAATTGCGATTGTCAAACTTCAGTTTTCCGATATTGTACGTCACCCCCTTGTATCCAAGATACTTAAACGTTATGAGAAAAGGAGAAAGCAATGATCAAAGTCTTAATTATAGAAGATGAAGACAGTATTCGTCGTTTAGTACGTTACGATTTAAAACAATCTAATTATCATGTAGAAAGTAGTGCCGATGGTCAAGAGGGCTACCAAATGGCTCTAGATAATACATATGATGTGGTACTAATTGATTGGATGTTACCAGGTAAGAATGGTTTAGAAATTGTAAGTGACTTACGAAACAATGAAATTGATTCTATCCTCATCATGTTAACCGCCAAGGATGAAGAAGAAGATATTCTAGATGCTTTCGAAGCCGGTGTCGATGATTATGTTACTAAACCATTTTCTACCCGTCAATTACAAGCACGTATTAAGGCACATCTAGCTCGCTTTGATTCTAAAGATAACAATGTACAACTGATATCTAATTTGAAAATAGATCGTGATCGCTATGAAGTATCAATAGATCAACAACCTATTCATTTAACAAAAAAAGAATATGATCTCTTATTGTATTTAGTCGATCATATCGATCATGTGGTATCTCGTGAACAAATATTAAACGATATTTGGAATTTTGATTACGACGGAGACACCCGCATTGTTGATGTTCATATCTTTAAATTGAGAACAAAACTTGCCCAATCAAAAACAGAAATTAATTCCATCAGAGGTGTTGGATATGTTTTCAAAACCATCTAAAATTTTAATTCTCAACGGATTGATAATCTTCATGATTATCAATTCATTTTTTAGATATCCATTGTTCTTATTTGTTCAAATTCTATTAGGAATTTTAATCTTACTAATCTTCAATTCAATTTATTTCTCTACTAACAATGATGAATTTAAAATTGAAGATAATCAGTCTCCCTTTAGTAAGAGTTTCAGCACTTTAATTAAACAAATACCCTTTCCATTATTAATCGTTAACAAAGAAGGGGAGTTTTTATATGCAAGTCCTGCCTTCAAGAACATACTAAACAATAAGGCAACTAATATCGCTCAAACCAATGTTGAAATGAGAAGTATACTAACGCATGCTTTAGATGTCTCGTTAAATAGACATTATGAATTTAATTACAATTTAAGAGTATACGATCTTCATTTTGTGTTATTAAAAAAGAATCAGTATCTCTTTATCTTCACCGACATTACTCGTCAAATAACAGATCAAAGAAATACCCGTCGTTTTTTAGCTGATGCCTCCCATGAACTCAGAACACCCATCACTGCCATCAAAGGTATCAGTGAGTCATTAATTAGTAATCAAGAAAAGGATGTCGATGTAATCCATAATTTCCTATCGCAGATACATTTTCAACGTGAGCGCCTAGAAACAATGGTCTCAGATATGTTATTAACTTCTAAATTATCTCAACACCATATATCTATAGATAAGACAAAATTTGATCTCTTAGAATTAGTAACTCAAGCTCAAAAGAGTTTTCAAAAAGAATATGATAAAAAAGGACTTACTTTACAAATTCCAACAACATCACTATTTATTCATGCGGATTATAAAAAAGTATTAACAATTATGAATAATTTGATTCACAATGCTTTACGATACAGTGAACAAGGTGTTGTGACAGTAGACTATTATGAAGAGTCAAATCATATTATTATCACGGTAGAAGACCAAGGCTTTGGTATTTCAACAGAAGATCTTGATTCCTTATTCGAACGATTCTATCGAGTAGACAGTGCACGAAACTCAAAAATTGGTGGTTCAGGATTAGGTCTAAGTATCACTAAACAATTAGTTGAGGAACACGGTGGCAAAATATTAGTAGAGAGCGAAATAAATAAAGGTTCCAAATTTAAAGTTATTTTACCGCAAAGTTAACACAATCTTAACGAAACTGTCATTGTTTCTTAATAATGACTAGGTATTATAATCATGCAGGAAAAAACTGCATGGAGGGAATATGTTAAAGAAAATTTTAGTTATGATGACCATCCTCTTAGTATTAGTAGGATGTGCTACAGGAAACAACAACAACAACAATACTGGCAATAATAACGCCGGTAACGATAATGAAGGACCTGTAAGTAATGTCATTAACGTTTATACACGTGATGCGACTTCAGGAACTCGTGAAGCATTCGAAGGCGGAATCGGCCTAGGTGATGATGCATTAACTGCTGATGCTGTAGAAACATCAGGAAATGGTGACATGGCAGCTAAGGTTGGAGCTGACGCTTTAGCCGTTGGTTATGTTTCACTAACAACTGACTTTGATGCAAACAACTTAACAGCAGTGCATTTCGAAGGTGTAGAACCTACGATTGAAAATGTGTTATCAGAAGAATACACATTATCACGTCCATTCTCAATTACTTCACGTGCTAAAGGTGACTTTGAAACAGACAAACATGAACAAGTCGTCGCAGCATTCGTTGACTTCATTATGAACTCAACAGAAGGACTACTTGCTGTAGAAGCAGCAGGCGGTATCGTTGATGTAGATGATTCAACAGCATGGGCTAACTTAGCTTCAGCACACTCTGTCTTAGAAGGTGATGTCTCTGATATTACGATTAGAACAGCTGGTTCAACTTCAGTTGAAAAAACTCTAGAAGCTGCACTTCAAGCATTCCAAGCTGAAACTGGTGTTCAATTTGCAATGGCACATACAGGATCAGGTGATGGTTTCAGACGTGTACTAGGCTCTGAGAAAGATGGAGCAAACGCTGCTGACTTAGGATTTGCTTCCCGTGGTTTTGATACAGAAGGTGATGAACCACAAGCAACTTTAGATACAGCTTTGGTAGCTGATGCCTATGCTTTAGACGCTGTAGTTGTCGTCGTAAATGCGGACAACACTTCTGTAACATCTCTAAGTGCACAACAAGTTGAAGGAATTTATTCCGGAACTATTACAGACTGGTCAGAAGTTCAATAAGAAATATTAGATTGCAACATTTAGACAAAGTCTTAGCCATAAACTGCTAAGATTTTGTCGCGTTATAAAGGAGTAACATATGAGTCTTATTTCAATCCCCAAAAACGAGAGTTATCAAAAGAGAAAGAAATTCATTAATGTACTATTCAAAGGTATATTTTGGCTTGCAGGATTAATCTCGGCCATCTTTATTCTTTTGATTTTTATCTTTGTTTTTCAAAAAGGTGTTCAAGTATTTTTACCAAACTACCAATACGGTCAAGTGAATCTATGGGAGTTTCTAACAGGAACAATGTGGCGACAAGACCAAGGTATTTATGGGGTAGGTTTTATAGTAATTAATACCCTTGTCTCAGCTGCAGGAGCGCTCTTAATTTCCTTTCCCATATCAGTACTTACAGCACTGTTTATAGTAAAAATTGCTCCCAAGAAGATTTCCGAACTCTTAACTACTGTCGTCGAATTACTCGCCGCAATACCATCAGTAGTATATGGTGTATTTGCCTCAGGTGTGATAGTACGCTTAGTTGAGAATCTAGGAAAGGCACTAGGACAACATACATGGGGAGGAGTTTCATTGTTAGCAGTTATCCTACTGTTAGCCATTATGATATTTCCCACCATGACTTCATTATCTATTGCGGCCATCCGTGCTGTACCATTAGAGATTGAACAAGGATCACTAGCCCTAGGTGCCTCTAAGACCCAAACTAATTTCAAGGTCGTCTTAATCTCAGCTAAATCAGGAATCTTTGCGGGTCTTATCTTAGGGCTAGGTAGAGCTTTCGGTGAAGCTACGGCGGTCTCAATGGTCGCTGGTAACAAGTTATATGGTCCCACAGTCAATCCTTTTGATATCACAAGAACCCTCACATCCTCCATGCTAGCAGGGCTCAAAGAAACAACTGGTCTTGACTATGACATCCGTTTCTCTGTCGGGATTGTTTTAATGATCATCATCTTGATCTCCAACTTCGCTATTAATCGAGTGAAACGTTCAATAGGAGACCAAGGTAAATGAGTCAACGACAAATAAGAAAAATTAAAGATGGATTTTTAAATCTCTTAACCTATATCAGTTCAGGACTAGCAATTTTAGTATTAGTCGCTATCTTTGCTTTTGTATTTATTCGTGGTTTCAATACCTTAAGTTGGGACATGTTGACAGATGATTATTGGTCACTCAACTACAAATTATCTTTAGAAAATAATGAAGCAGGTAACTTTGAAAGACCAGAAAACTTAAGTGAAAATATTCATTTTTCATCACAATATGGGATAGGTTTATCGGACTTTGTTAATCGAACTAAAAATCAACAAGTCATTGTTAGTTATATTCATCCAGATTCACCATTTAATGATGCTTATTCAACCACCTCAGGTGAAAGCTTTAATCAACCAGTTGATATTCAATTAGAGACTATCATTCAAAATATGACTATTTCTAATGAAGATGGTTCAACATCAATCATAGGTACTCAACGTAAACAAGATGCCCAAACGGTGACTTCTTTATTAGACGATTCAGTCGCTGTTAATTCTATGTTTATTCAAACCCAAGGTGGCGGAATCTATGGATCAATCATTGCAACCTTGATGTTAATCGGTGTCTCTCTATTAATCTCTGTGCCAATAGGAATAGGAGCAGCTATCTATCTACATGAATATGCAAAAGATAATCTTGTGACGCGTTTGATGAGATCTTCAATAGAGATGTTATCAGGTGTACCAAGTATTATATTTGGTCTTATGGGTGTCGCAGTCTTATTTCCCATTACTTCCATTTTAGGAGCAAACTCAACTTCAATACTATTAGGAGCATTAACTCTATCGGTAATGTTGTTACCTATTGTTATACGACAAACAGAGGAGTCACTAATTGTTGTTCCAGATGGTTTACGTTCAGCTTCTTTATCATTAGGAGCAACTAAAACCCAGACAATCTTTAAGGTGATTTTACCAGCTGCCTTACCTGGAATACTAAGTGCTATCTTATTAGCTATCTCTCGTGTTATCGGTGAATCAGCAGCTCTCATTTATACAATGGGAACGACCATCGTCGATAATCCTCAAGTATTACAAGGAGCTACTTCATTGGCAGTCCAAATATGGCAAATTATGAGTGGTGAACAACCTAACTTTGAATTAGCTTCC
This sequence comes from Erysipelothrix sp., assembly GCA_012512455.1. Lineage (GTDB taxonomy): Bacteria > Bacillota_I > Bacilli_A > Erysipelotrichales > Erysipelotrichaceae > JAAZEC01. The sequence goes on along the minus strand of JAAZEF010000059.1, from coordinate 15,001 downwards.
GCAATCTCAATAGTGATATTAGTGATGGTACTATCATTAAATATAATCGTTAAAGTAATTTCAAATAGACTTAATAGAAAATGGAGTGCATAGTGTATGAATGAAATATTTAAAATAAAAGACTTACAACTATTTTATGGTGATAACGAAGCCTTAAAAGGAATTGATATGACTATTTATCGTAATAAAGTAACTGCCTTTATCGGTCCATCAGGATGTGGTAAATCGACATTTTTAAGATGTTTAAATCGAATGAATGATATGATAGATAACGTGACTATCAATGGCTCAGTTGAATTTAATGATGAAGATATTTATCAACAAGGAATAGATATCGTTGATCTAAGAACAAAAGTCGGTATGGTGTTTCAGGCTCCCAATCCATTTCCTATGAGTATTTATGACAATGTCGCCTATGGTTTAAGATGTCAAGGTGTCAAAGATAAGAAAGTTCTTAATCAAGTTGTTGAAGAGTCACTTAAGAAAGCAGCCCTGTGGGATGAAGTATCTGATCGTCTTAATCAATCAGCCTTAAGACTATCAGGTGGTCAACAACAAAGGCTTTGTATTGCTCGTGCTATTGCACTTCAACCTGAAGTTATTTTGATGGATGAACCTACTTCGGCACTTGACCCCATTGCGACTGCCAAAATAGAAGAATTAATGGTAGAATTAAAGAAGGACTTCACAATTATTATTGTAACTCACTCAATGCAACAAGCAGCCCGTGTCTCAGATCAAACCGCATTCTTTTTACTAGGTGATTTAATTGAGATGGGACCCACTAAAGAATTATTCCACACACCCAATGATCAACGAACAGAAGACTATATTACAGGTCGCTTCGGATAGGAGAAATAGACTATGAGACTTGAAGAAAAACTACAACAATACGATGAGTTAATTTTGTTAATGGCACAACGTGTCAACCAAATGTTTCAATTGGCCCGTGAAGCATTAAATGAAGCTGACAAAGAAAAAGCCCTCAAAATTGTCGAGATGGATGACTATGTCAATCACTTTGATGAGGACATAAACCTTAAAGCTTCAGAAATGTTATCACTCTTTCAACCTGTAGCAAAAGATTTAAGAGCTATTATTGCGGGAATTAAGATTTCTACAGACCTTGAAAGAATAGGGGACTATGCCAAAAGTATTGCTCGTTTTATTATACGTAATGAGCCACTTGATGAAGTTTTATTGAGTGGATGCAATGAGTTGTTCGATATCGCAATTGCTCAATTTAATCTTACTTTAGAAGCACTACGTACTAATGATGTTAAACTAGCATTCAAAGTGCCTGAAGAAGATGAAAAATTAGATGCTGGTTTCATACGCATTGTCACTGAAATTGAACAAGCAATTTATACAAAGGAAACTGAATGGAAGATTCCTATTAAAATTGCGACATTATTACGCAATCTAGAAAGAGCTGGCGATCATACCAAAAATATTTGTGAGTCATTGATATATAAAGTTAAAGGCCAACATATTGATTTTGGTTAAGAAAGTTTCGTTAATACGAAGCTTTTTTTACCTACTAAACACTAATATTTATGTTATAATATGGATGGAGATTAACCATGAGAATTCAATTAATCAGTGGTTTTGTAGAAAATCGCTGGAAAAATTATCGCCGGTTTCTTAAACCGATTTTTACTAAGACTTTCGATACAATCGACACTCCTCTAACGCAAAGAGATGCGAGTGTTATTTTAGTTGACGATATCAAGATGCAAGAAATGAATGAACAATATCGCGATATTAACAAGACAACAGATGTCTTAACATTTATTGATGACGAAGATTCTACATATTTAGGTGATGTGTTTGTGAATGTCGATGCATTAGAGCGTCAAGCAAAAGAGTATGGTCATAGTCTCAAAAGGGAATTTTGTTTCCTTGTGACTCATGGTGTTTTACATCTGTTAGGTTATGATCATCAAACAAATAAAGAAGCAGAAGTGATGTTTGCTTTACAAGAGGAGATACTGAGTGAAATTGCTCCAAGACTTAATCGCTAAATTTAGACATTCATTCAATGGCCTAAAGGTGCTCTTAAAAGAAGATCGTTCAATTCAAGGACACCTAATTATTTCTATTGTCGTCATTACTGTTTTTCTTTATCTAAGAATATCTTTATTAGATTGGTTAATAGTACTAAACGCTATGACCTTAGTCATCGTTAGCGAAGTGTTAAACTCCTCTATTGAGACTCTGTCTGATGTTGTTTCACCTCATCTAGATGAAAAAATCCGTAAAGTAAAAGATATCGCAGCCGCCGCAGTATTAATCGCTTCATTATATGCTTTGATTGTTGGCATCCTATTATTAATAAAATATGGAGGAAATATATGAACCAGGAACATTTAATTAAAAAAGCTTTTGAAGCTATGGAAAATGCTTACGCACCATATTCAAATTATCATGTCGGTGCTTGTTTGTTATTAAAGAATGGAACAGAGATATTAGGTGCTAATGTAGAAAATGCTTCCTTTGGTGCCACTTGTTGTGCCGAAAGAAATGCGATTTTTCATGCCTATTCACTAGGCTATCGAAAAGATGATATGGAAGCTATCGCCATTGTTTCTGATGGTAAATATCTAGCTGGTCCTTGTGGGATTTGTCGACAAGTCTTCTCTGAATTGTTTCCTCAAAAGGCACCTATTATTTTATCGAATAAAATTGAAACTAAAGTCACTAATATTGATGATTTATTACCATTACAATTTGGTATTAAGGATGTTCTATGAGTTTTAAATCAGGCTTTATAGCAATAATAGGTAGACCTAATGTAGGTAAGTCATCATTACTTAATCAAATATTTGATAGTAAAATCGCGATAGTTTCAGATAAGGTACAAACAACTAGAAATCCCATTCGAGGAATTCTCAATGATAAGGATTCACAAATGATCTTCATTGATACACCAGGCTTACATGAGCCTTTGGATGAACTAGGTCGAAACCTTAATCGGGAAACAATTGCTCAACTAGAAGGTATTGATTTAGTTTATTTTGTAGTATCAGGTAATGAACGTTTTGGTAGTCAGGACCAAAAAATTCTAGAAAGATTGAAGTCTAGTGAACTACCTATCTTTTTAGTGGTTAATAAGATAGATAAATTAAACAAAGCAAAATTACTAACTAAATTAACTGAGCTTAATGAATTGCATGATTTTGAAGAGATCATTCCAATCTCTGCTAAAGAAAACGACAATGTTGATCGTCTCTTAGAGGTTACTAAGCAATATTTAAGTGACGGCTTTGCTTATTTTTCAACCGAAGATAAACAACTCGTGGATTATCAACAATCATTTCATTATGCTGAATTGATACGCGAGAAAGTACTTCATTACACTCAAGATGAAATTCCTCATGATGTGGCGGTTGTAATAGAGAATATTGAAGAAAACGATACGGAAATCTATATCCAAGCACTTTTGTTAGTCCAAAGAAATTCACAGAAACCTATGATCATTGGCAAACAAGGTCAAATGATTAAAAAAATACGACAAGCAGCACAAAGAAGTATAAAGCAAAACACTCAAAAGAAATGTACACTTGAACTTTATGTGCGTGTTGAGAAGGATTGGCGTGCTAAGCAGTCTAAACTAGAAGCACTGGGCTATGGCGAACAGTAAAAAGGATGAAGCAATTGTCCTAAAAATGACTAACTTTAGAGAAAGTGATGGAATGGCTACCTTACTATTAAAAGAAGGTGGTATTCGTCGATTTATCTATCGCTCTTATTACAAAGCAACTTCTAAAATGTTGCCACGAGGTATTCCTTTAACTCAATTGTCTTTACAATATAGAGAAAAAAAAGAAGGACTGCTTATCGCAACACAGATGGATATTATTGAAAACTATACCAACATCAAACTTGATGTTCATCTTAATTTATATGGCAATATATTAAGTGAAATTTTATTAGCAACATTTGATGATTTAGATTCATCAGAAGACACTTTCAACTTAGCACAAACATATCTAAATTATTTAAATAATGGAATATATCCTGACTATTTATTAGCTATCTTAATTAGTAGTGTCTTAGCGATGCAGGGACTTTCGCCTCAAGTTGATCATCATGTCTTAACACATGACAGTATAGTGAATCATTTTAGTATTGAAGATGGTGGCTTTATTACCATAAATCGTCCAGTTTTAAATTCTAAACAGCTTAAAGAAATTAGACTATTGTTCAAAATGAATTTTTCTCATATAGAATTAATCGAAGCTTTTGAAGTAGATCAGAGAGTTTTATCTATTATTATGGACTATTTCTACTATCATAGTGGAATAATTCTCAAAAGTTGGGAAATTCTCAAGGAAATATAATATAATGTATCAGTAAAGGGGATGACTATGACACAGTTTAAGTTTGATGAAATAACAGCCCACTTAAAACAAAGTGGATTTATCTTTCAAGGATCTGAAATTTATGGAGGATTGGCCAATACATGGGATTTTGGTCCTTTAGGAATCAATTTAAAAAACAATATTAAAAATCTCTGGTGGAAGGAATTTATCCAAAAAGATCCCAATAATGTTGGGATGCAATCAGCAATATTAATGAATCCATTAGTTTGGAAAGCTAGTGGTCACTTAGATACCTTTAGCGATCCTCTTATGGATTGTCGTAATTGTAAAACAAGACATCGTGCTGACAAATTAATCGAAGAATTTGATCCTTCTATTAACGCAGGAGCAATGGACACTAAAGCACTTCAAGAGTATATTAGTGAACATAAAATTTCATGTCCAAATTGTGGGTCACACAATTTCACAGATATTAGATATTTCAACTTGATGTTTAAGACTTTCCAAGGAGTAACAGAAGATAGTAGTAATACTATTTATTTGAGACCAGAAACTGCTCAAGGTATGTTTGTAAACTTTAAGAACATTCAACGAGCTTACCGCAAAAAAATACCATTTGGAATTGGTCAAATCGGTAAAGCTTTCCGTAATGAAATTACACCAGGTAATATGATTTTTAGAACTCGTGAATTTGAACAAATGGAACTTCAATTCTTCTGTAAACCTGGAACTGATTTAGAGTGGTATGAAATTTATAAAGAAAAATGTATGAACTTCATGTTGAATTTAGGTATCAAACAAGAAAACTTACGTTTTAGAGACCATGACCCGGATGAGTTGTCACACTATTCTGTCGCAACTGTCGATATCGAATATAAATTCCCATGGGGTTGGGATGAAATTTGGGGCATCGCAGATAGAACTGACTTTGATTTAACTGCTCACCAAACTCATTCAAAAGTTTCAATGGAAATACTTGATCCTGAAACTAATGAAAAATATATTCCATACGTAATTGAACCTTCAGTGGGGGTCGAACGTCTTATGTTAGCTGTCATGTGTGAAGCATATGATGTAGAACAATTAGAAAACGACTCTCGTACTGTAATGCATTTTAAAGCTAATGTGGCTTCGACTAAGGCTACTATCTTACCGCTTTCTAAAAAGTTAGGCGATCAAGCTTTCAGTATTTATACAGATTTGTTAGAAGAATTTGAGTGCGATTATGATGAATCGGGATCAATTGGTAAACGCTATCGCCGAGCTGACGCGGTAGGGACTCCCTATTGTATCACTGTCGACTTTGATACTGAGAGTGATCAAAGTGTCACTGTAAGACATCGTGATACGATGCAACAAGAAAGAGTTAAAATAGAGGATATTCATTCGTTTATCAAATCTTATTTATAGAATTGGAGAGCGATTAACATTATAAATGAAGATAAATTAAATGAAATTAGACAAAGCGTCAACATCGTAGATCTTATTTCAGATTATTTACCCTTGAGTCAAAAAGGACAAAACCACTGGGGTGTTTGTCCTTTTCATGATGACCATAATCCATCCATGTCTGTCTCATCATCTAAGCAAATATATAAATGCTTTGTCTGTGGGGCAGGTGGTAATGTATTCACCTTTGTTAAAGACTATGAGGAAGTATCTTTTGTTGAAGCGGTCGTTAAAGTAGCCGCCACCATCGGTATCGATATCAGTAATGCTTTAGAACACAGTGGACCAAGTATCTCCAAAGAAACACAAAAGTATTTCGATATTATGAACGATGCGACATCTTTCTATTCTTATCAACTCAAAACATCAAAAGATGAGTTAGTTGGTGACTTTTTAAGACAAAGAAAAATTGATGAAACTTTGATTGATAATTTCCAATTAGGATTATCATCTTCTCAAAATCAATTAACTACTTTTTTAACTTCAAAGGGCTATACTTATGAAGACTTAGTAGCGATTAACCTAGTAAGACGTCAAGATGAAAGTTTCAGTGATGTCTTCTATGATCGTTTATTGTTTCCTATTGCGGACCATAAAGGTCAAGTGGTCGGTTTTTCTGGACGTGCTATTTCTGCTAATAATAGTGTTAAGTATATCAATACTTCAGGCACACCTATTTATTCTAAAGGCGATTTGTTGTATAATTATCACCGCGTCAACGATAGGGAGATGAAAAAAGAAGCACTAGTTATTACCGAAGGTGTAATGGATGTCTTAGCTTTCTATAAGGCGGGCTATCAACGCGTTATAGCCAGTCTTGGAACAGCATTTACACCTAATCAAGCACAACTTGTAAAACGTTTAAACACACATGTTGTCTTAGCTTATGACAAGGACGCTGCAGGATTAAGCGCAACCTATCAAATTGGTAATCTGTTATCAGAAAATAATGTTAAACTTTCTGTGTACAATAACACCACCAGTTTAGATCCTGATGATTATCAAAAAGAAAAAGGCTCAAATGCATTAATAGAAACCATCAATACGGCCAAACATTGGATTGAATTCGTAATTGAATATGCGACTAGTTTATATTCATTACACTCTTATCAATCAAAAAAAGAAGTTGTGTCGTTTGTATTTAAACATTTAGCACGCTTTGAACCCTTTGATCAGACCTATTTCATAAATCAGTTAGCTGATTTAACAGGATTTAATAACATCGATTTACATAATCAACTATCTAATGTTGATAAAGTGACCACAAGAACTCAACCATTGAAGAACAAGAGGAGAGTTCGACCTAAGTCAACTCTACTACGCAGCGAAGAAGAAATCTTAAGTTTAATTATAAACTCAAAACAGGCTGCCTACTACTTTAGAGATGAACTGGGGTTTCTAATCGATCCTGATGCTAATCAATTAGCATTAATGATACTCGAAACCTATACACATCACGATGTTATCGAAATAGCAGACTTATTGAATAAACAATTAAGTAATAACCAATTGGATATATTAATGAATCTTGATGAAGAACCTATTGCTCAAGAGAACATTAAAGATGTACTCTTCGATGACATGAAGCATATTCAAATGGTAGCTATTGATCAACAAATACAAGACCTTCAAGAGAAGGCTCAAAGTGAATTAGATATCAACCAAAAGATTAAGATTGGAAAAGAAATTTCAGTACTTGTCTTAGAAAAAAACAAAGTAAGAAACAAGGAGATTAATGATGAAACAATATAGAACGCTTGAAGAAGTAAAAAAAGAATTTATTAAAATTTATAAAGATAAAAAGAAATTAACTCAAGAACAGGTCGATACAATGATTGACCACCTTGATTTAAATGATGACGATACGGAAGCCTTGATTCAGTGGTTTAGCGATCAAAAGATTAAGATTTCTGATGGCTCAATTGACGAATTAGATGAAGAAGTTCCTGACAATGAAGATGACTTAAATGATGAAGACGACGATAGCGAATATAGTGACGATTATTTTAGTGGCGAAGAAGGGGATGAACCTTTTGATGAGTCGTTAAATAAAGTCGATTTATCTTCATATGAAAATAAATCAATAAACATCTCAAATGTTAAGATTAATGATCCTGTCAAATTATACTTAAAGGAAATTGGTCGTGTAAATCTTTTAGATTCAGAAGATGAACCTGAAATAGCCCGCCGTATTGAAGATGGCCTAAAAGCTGAAGAACTCTTAAGAAGAATGTTTTCTGATACTTTTGCCTACGGTATGGAACATATCGAAGCAATGGAGTTAGAGGAAGTTGAATCAAAACTTTTAGAGTACTTTGTTGATGATGAAGCAGCAATTGCCTATATTAAAAACTGTACTAACACACGACATGATGGTGCTGAAGCTAAACGTATCTTGATTTCTGCGAACTTACGACTTGTAGTCTCGATTGCTAAAAAATATGTAGGTCGTGGCATGAGTTTCCTTGATTTAATTCAAGAAGGTAATATGGGTCTTGTTAAAGCGGTTGAGAAGTTTGACTATAAAAAAGGCTTTAAGTTTTCAACTTATGCGACATGGTGGATAAGACAAGCTATCACCCGTGCAATTGCTGACCAAGCACGTACTATTCGTATTCCTGTGCACATGGTAGAGACAATTAATAAACTAACTCGTATCCAACGTCAATTGGTCCAAACTTTAGGTAGAGAACCTTCAGCAGAAGAAATTGCTGAAGAAATGGGCAATGTGACCGCTGAAAAGGTCCGTGAAATCCAAAAAATAGCCATGGAACCTGTTTCTTTAGAGACACCTATTGGAGAAGAAGATGATTCACATTTAGGTGACTTCATTGAAGATAAAGAAATTATGTCTCCTAGTTAATACGCAAATAATCAACTATTAAAAGATGAAATCAATATGGTATTAGAAGGTTTAACAGATAGAGAAGATAAAGTTTTACGTTTACGTTTTGGACTTTACGATGGACGTACCAGAACACTTGAAGAAGTTGGCAAAGAATACAACGTCACTCGATAGAGAATTCGTCAAATTGAAGCCAAAGCTTTACGTAAGCTTAAACATCCAAGTCGTTCCAAGAGACTTCGTGACTTCTTAGATAAAAATTAGTGGCACTTTCATTACGATTAGAGTCAATCATCTCACTGATTAAGCCTGCCAACTTATTAGTCGATATTGGAACAGATCATGGTTTGTTATTAATTGAATGTGTCAACCAGAATATCATAAGTTATGGTATCGGTATTGATAATAAAAAAGGTCCTTTGGCTATAGCCCAAAGAAACATTAACAACGCTAATCTTGATGATAGAATCTCGTTACTCCTTAGTGAAGGAGCAACCTCACTTACCACAAAGGCAGACACTTGGGTCATTGCAGGACTAGGTGGAGAGACGATACTTGAAATCATTGAGCAATCATTAGATAAAGCACAAGCATTAAAACAATTAGTATTAGCGCCTCATTCTAAGATTGACTTGGTACGAAAACAACTCGCGTTATTAGGATTTACCATTGAAGAAGAGCTTTTAGTAGAAGATGACAAATTTTATATCATTCTTAGTGTACACTACGATGGACTAAGTAAAGAGTTGAGTCTACGTGATCAACTCTTAGGAAAGCTTCCTAAGGATGCTACATACTACAAGTACATCATTGATTTGATCAATAAGTTATCAGACATTATAGAGAAACAAAGTATTCCTAACAAATATTATCAAGAAGTGTTAGAAATATTTAATCAAGAATTTTACTCAAATCAACAGGATCAAAAGGGGTTGGAGAATTAATATCCAACTCTTTTAAATAGTTGATGACTTGCCAACAAAGATATGGAGGAGTCGATGCTCCTGCTGTGACACCTATTCTCATATCTTCTCTAAAATCACTTAAATCAAGATCTTGAAGAGTTTCTATTCTTTGAACAAGGGGAATACCAGAATTTTTACCAATAGAAGCCAACATCGCAGTGTTATTAGACATTGGGTCACCGACTACCACCAGCGCATCTAAATCTTGGTTTTTAATAACTGCCTCTTGGCGAATGGTTGTAGCAAGACAAATATCGTTCTCAATCTCAATTTGAGGATAGCGTTTCAATAAGCTATCATAGATACTTTGAATTTGTAAAATAGATAAAGTCGTTTGATTAGTTACTACTATTTTATCTGAATTGATATATAGTTTTGAGACATCGTTATCAGTTTCAATAAAATGGACGTCATAGTTTGATAAAATCGCTTCTGTTTCAGGATGAAATTTCTTGCCAATATAGATGACTTGATAGTCTTGTCGTAAGTATCTTTCGATACACTGATGAGTTTTGGTGACATCAACACATGTCGCATCGACTACAGTTAGGCCTTGTGATTGTGCTTTCTCAATGACTTCCTTAGCGATACCATGAGCAGAAAAAACAACAATACCACTTTCGATCATTTCTAGTTGTTCTAATTTTGATAAAGAAGGATAATGGATTGTCTTGATATTTAATGACTCTAAAGCTTGGGAGATATATTTGTTATGAACTAAAGCACCCAAGATAGTGATGGGAACTGTCGGATTCTCTTTACGTACCTTTTTAGCTAAGGCTAAGGATTTAACGACACCTTTGCAATAACCACGTGGTTTTATTTCAATAATTTCCATTTTCTACCACCTTTATTTAAATATACCACAAATTTTGATATGATTAACACGATTTAGAAAAGTAGGGGATAACGTGACCTTAATAAACAAAGCAGCACAACTCTTTAAGTTAGAGAACTTTAATGAGTTGACACCAATACAAGAAAAAATATTTGAACCCGCATTAAAACGAAGAGACTTAATTGCTCAATCAGCAACAGGAACTGGAAAGACACATGCCTTTCTTTTCCCTTTGGTAAATCAATTAGATGAAACATCTAATAATCTACAAGCTATCATTATTGCGCCAACGCGTGAATTAGCGACACAGATTCATCAATTTGCCTTAAAACTCAAAGAAATTACGCCAGAACTTAGAATAGAGTTAATAACTGGTGGTATGGACCGTGAACGTATGAAGAAGAAAATGGTTACTCAACCACACTTAGTCATCGGAACTCCTGGTCGTATTAAAGATATGTTCTTTGAAGGCGTATTACGCTGTGATCAAGCGGATACTGTTATTTTAGATGAAGCAGATATGATTTATGAATTTGGTTTTCTTGAAGATGTCGATATGATTCTTACACGAATGAACAAGAAAGTACACATGATGGTATTCTCAGCAACTATACCAGATCAGTTGAAACCATTCATTAGACGCTATTTACATAAACCAATGACGTTCAATGTCACTGATGATTCACCGTTGAATCCAGATGTTAAACACATTTTAATTCACCAAAAACACAAAGAAGCTCAAGAAGTCTTATTAGATCTCTTACCATTAGTTCAACCTTCTGGATGTATTATTTTTGCGAATACAAGAAAACAAGCTTCTGAGGTATCAGAGTTTTTAAGAGACCATGGTTATCAACTATTGGAATTACATGGTGATTTAACTCCTCGTAAGAGACAACAAACTTTAACTAGACTTCAAAATGAAGATTTAGTTTATCTGGTCGCTACAGATATTGCGGCTCGTGGTCTAGACTTACCACATGTATCTCATGTCGTTTCATTAGGATTTCCTAGTCAGCTAGAATTTTATGTTCATCGTATCGGTAGAACAGGCCGTGCTGGTAAGAGTGGGGTTGCGTATACTATTGTTAGTCAAGAAGATCAAAAATCAATTGAAAGATTGTCTTCAACTGGTATTAAATTTCACTATGAAGCAATTACGAACAATGTCTTAAAGGAAGTACGTAATTTCTTTACTAAGCGTAAAAGACCAAGTAAAGTTGATCCTGAGATTGCTCAAATATTAAATCGCAAGGATAAGAAAGTTAAACCTAATTACAAGAAGAAACGTAAAGCTCAGATTGAAAAACTTCAGCGTAAGAAACGTCGTGAGAAAATTCAGAGTGAAATTCAAAAACAGAAAAAAGAAAGAGCGAAAGCGAAACAAAAAGAGAAATCTAATAGCTAAGATTTCTCTTTCATTTTAAGTATTTCTTCTTTTAAGACGGCTATTAATTGTTCTTGGGGAACTCTTTTTATAAGTTCTCCTTTTTTAAACAACAAACCTTCATGTTTACCGCCAGCAATACCGATATCGGCACGTGCTGCCTCTTGGATACCATTGACAGGACAGCCCATTACGGCGACTGTGAGGTCACTTTGATTTTCATCAAGGAATGCTTCAATTTCTTTTAATGCTGGCAACATGTCGTATTGTAGGCGCCCACAGGTCGGACAGGCAATCAAATCAGACACGTTATCAATTAAATTGAAAGATTTTAATAACTGCTTAGCAACTTTTATCTCATGAACTGGATCATCAGCAATAGAGATACGTATCGTATCACCAAGCCCACTATAGATTAATTGACCCAAAGCCGCAGAAGATTTAATGGCAGAATTAACGAGTGTACCAGCTTCTGTGACCCCTAAATGTAGAGGGTAATTGAACATAGTAGAGGCTAATTGATAGGCTTCAATAGTTAATATAACATCCGAGGATTTAAACGATAAAGCAATATCATAGAAACCACAGGATTCTAATAACTCAACTTGTTTTTGAGCAGATTCACACATTGCCTGGGCAGTTGGTTCTCCATACTTAGTTAATAATTCTTTTTCTAGTGAACCACTATTTATTCCAATACGGATTGGAATATTTTTTTGTTGGCACACTTCAACAACCTTTTTAACATTTTCTAGTGACCCAATATTACCGGGATTGATTCTGATTTTATCTGCGCCTGCTAAAGCAGCATCAATTGCTAGTCGATAATTAAAATGAATATCCGCAACAATAGGACAACTGACTTGTTTTTTGATTTCTTTTATTGCTAGGGCATCTTCTTTATCTAATATAGCGACACGAACAATCTCACATCCTGCACTTTGTAAAGCTCGTATTTGTAGTGAAGTCTGTTCAATGTCCTTTGTTTTAGTGTTGGTCATCGATTGGATGACAATTTTGTTTTGGCCTCCAATTTGGATATCTCCAATTTTAAGGATTCTAGTTTGTTCTCTTTTGTTCATAGGGACATTATATCATTAAACACACTTTTGGTTTATAATAATAGTGGTTGTGGAGTGAGAAAATGAAATTGCCATTTAGAAATAAAGTAAAGCCGATAAATTATAGTGATACACCAGATCAAGAGAAGAAACTAAAGGGAATATTTAAGACAATGAATGCTCGCTTAGTTATTTTAATTATTGTTTTGGCTCTTTTAATGGGGGCTCTAATTGCCCGTCTTTATCAGATTCAAGTCATTGACTATCAAAATAACTTAGCACTAGCTCAAGAGTTAAAAGTAGTAACTAATTCTTCCTTAAATCCAAGAGGTGATATTACAGATCGTAATGGCACTATTTTAGTGGGTAATCGTGAACTTTTAACTATTACCTATTCTCGTCCCTCGTTTGAGACAACTCAAGCTATGTGGGAGAAGGCAGAACGTTTTGTTTCTTTATTTGATGTCAGTTTCGATCACTTCATTATTCGTGACTATCAAGATGCCTACTTAACTTTCTATCCTAAAGAAGCCGATGAATTAGTAACTGAAGAGGAAAGAAGTCTCTATTTAGCAAATGAACTCTCTAATAGTCAGTTGTATCAAATTCAAGTGAGTAGAGTGAATGAAGAATTAATTTCCAAGTTAACTAATGAACAACTTAAATTATTTGCGGTCTATCAAAGAATGGCAATAATCCCTGGTTTAATTAAGGTCATTAAGGAAGATGTGAGTGCACAAGAAGTGGCCTTACTATTAGATAATATAAATGATTTAGGTGGTTTTAATGTGGCCTTAGACTGGGCACGCCAAGCTGGTGCTCAACATCAAATTGGGGCTATCATTGGTTCACTTTATACCAGTGAACAAGGGTTACCTTCGGAAATGTCTTCTTACTATCTTGCTAAAGACTACAATATTAAAGATGCTGTAGGTCGTTCTGGCTTGGAATATCAATACCAAGATATTTTAAGTGGAGAGAAAGCAATTTATACCTTATCTCATGATGAAGAAGGGTATGCTCAAATCGAAACTATTTATGAAGGCCAGCCTGGTTCAACTTTACGTACCAGTATCGATTTAGATTATCAAAACCATTTAGAAGAAGCGATAATTGCTTATATGAAAGAAAAAGAAGCTGATTCTAACTATCGTTATTTTAATAAATTCTATTTGGTAGCCTCAGATCCCAATACGGGAGATATTTTAGCAAATGTTGCGATTAAAAGAGATCAAGAAGATAATTATTACAACTCATCCAATTCAACATATTTAGACTCTTATCCTGTAGGGTCTGCGATTAAGGGTGCTGTTGTTTATATGGGCTTAGATTTGAATCTCTTTAGACCAGGAGAGACTATTGTAGATGCCCCAATGAAGATACAAGGTACTTCTGAGAAATCATCTTATGTTAACTTAGGGGTCGTCAATGATTTAACTGCGCTTTCTAATTCGTCAAATATTTACATGTTTAATGTGGTGATTCGTTTAGGACAAGGGACTTATCGTTACAATCAACCACTTTACTTAAAGGAAGGCACCGTTGATACCATGCGTCAATATTACTCAATGTTTGGCTTAGGTAATTCAACTCAAGTAGATGTCCCAAATGAAGGGACTGGTTATAAATCTTCTTCTGCTTTAGCGGGTAACTTATTAGACTTTTCTATTGGCCAATATGATACTTATACAGCCCTGCAGTTAAATCAGTATGTGAGTACCATTGCGAATGGGAAGTATCGTTATGGTTTACGTTTCGTATTAGATGCTAAGAATCCAGAAACCAATGAAGTGGTATTTGAGAACAAAGTAAATATACTTAATACTATTGATAATTCTGCGGCTTTAGATCGTGTTAAACAAGGTTTTAGACTATGTGTCACAGATGGTTATTGTTCATCATTTAATGATGCCCAATGGCCTACAGCTGCGAAAACAGGGACTTCACAAGATATTGCTCGTGATCCATTTACAGATGAAATTTTGCGCGATGAACAAAATCAAATTATTGAAGTATCCTCAAACAGTTTAGTGGCTTATGCGCCATACGATAATCCTTCTATTGCGATTTCATGTATCGCTCCATCTTATGTAGCCGATCGTATTGTTGAAAATGGTTGTTCTGCGATGGT
>JAAZEF010000058.1 GCA_012512455.1 Erysipelothrix sp. | reverse complement strand
TGGCGAAATTGGTAGACGCAGTGGACTCAAAATCCACCGATAGCGATATCATGACGGTTCGAGTCCGTCCTCGGGTACCAAGTATATAAACAACCCACGTGAGTGGGTTTTTGTGTTCTTTGATAACAAAATGATAACAATTTGAAAAATGAAGTAATCCTTCTGTCTTGTGCGAATGTATTGATAACATTACAAATAAATACAGAAATTGATGTGTTATATTGTCTTTAGAAAGTGCTTTTCCTGTATATGTTGATTAAAAGATTAAGATAAGTGTTAAAATGACTTTAATGAACAGTAGAAAATACAACAAGTAGATGTGGAGAAGGTCCACAATAAATAGATGAGGTGTAGATATTGAAGAATATTAAGTTTGTATATCAAAATAATGAATTTAGAATGATAGAAGAAGAAATTGGTATAAAGAGTGAGTTTGATGTGTTAGTAGAAGTGAAGGCTGTGTCCATTAACCCTATAGATATAAAGGTGAAAAATAGAATCAAAGAAGATGAAGTAATTACTTTAGGCTGGGATGCCAGTGGCATTATTAAAGAGGTTGGGACATCTGTTGTGGGATTTGAAATAGGTGATGAAGTTTTTTATGCGGGAGATAGAAATAGAGAAGGTTCCAATAGTCGATATCAATTAGTGGATTATCGATTAATAGCAAAGAAACCAAAGAGTTTAGACTTTGGACAAAGTGCAGCATTACCCCTTACAGCTTTAACTGCTTGGGAAGCTCTCTTTGAGCGTTTAGGTGTTAACGAAGATAGTCATGGTCAGTCGATTTTAATAATAAATGGAGCTGGTGGAGTAGGAAGTATTGCTATTCAAATGGCAAAGTATGCGGGTTTAAATGTGATAGTGAGTGCTTCAAGAGAAGAATCACAGAGATGGGTTAAAGAAATGGGCGCAGATCAAGTAATTAATCATCATGAAGATTGGCCAAAATTGGAAGTAGATTATATTCTATGTCTATATACACCAGATGCCTATATGGAAAAGATGGCAGAGGTTATTAAACCATTTGGAAAGATTTGTTGTATCGTGGATAGTGAAAAGCCCTTAGATATGAATATCTTAAAGGCAAAGAGTGTCATTTTTGCTTGGGAATTAATGTTTACAAGAAGTATGTATCAAACTAATGATATGGATCAACAAGGAAAGATATTATCTAAAGTTGCGATGTTAGTTGATAATGGTGTTATTTAGAGTACTTTAAATAAAAAGATTTCTAATCTATCGGTTGAGAGTCTTACTTTGGCACATCAAATGATAGAAAACAATTCTATGATAGGTAAGGTAGTCATTGAGCAATAAGCTGGTGACAGATGTTGAATGTTGATATAATTGTGTTGGTGATAAGATGGCAAGACAACCAAGACAACAACAAGAGACTTCCTTGTTCTCAATAAAACAACAGTCAAAACAAGTGTTGTTTCAAGATAAAGAAGACAAGTTAGTCTTTAGAGATATTTTGGAGAAATCTAAGCATAAGTATGGATTTGATATTTATGCGTTTTGTCTCTTGGATGATGATGCGTTTTGGATAATACTAGATGCCAAGAAACGATCGATCTCAAGAATCATGCAGTCGATTTGTATTTCTTACTCCTTATATAAGGAAGAAGACCATCAATTGTTCCATACGCGCTATCAAAGTAAGCCACTCTATTCATCACAACAACTCAAAAATGAATTAGATTCTTTGAAAGAAGACAAGCGCTATGAAATGGGAAGTTATTGTTATATTAATCCTATGACATTAAAACCATTTGAATTTGTATCAGATGTAAAAGATTCAATTGAAGTTCAAACATCTTTCGCAAAGAGATTATCTGATCAACAAGCTCTTGATGTATTTGAAAAGTATGGAGCGAATTTAGTGGTTGAGTTAGAAGAAAGAAATGAATTGATAAGAAAGTTGTACGCAAAGTACAATGTGAGTCAAAAACAATTAGCCAATTATTTTGGGGTAAGTTCATCGATGATATCCAAGATAGTTAATGTGTGAGCATTATCATTGGATTCAACATGTGTCCCCATTATAATACAGAGGAGGTGTAAAGATGATTGATTTAAATATTGAAATGAATACAAGTGAAGAAATAAATGAAACAAAGATTTGGGATAGCGTCATCGTAGGTGGAGGACCCGCAGGATATAACGCAGCCATGTACTTAGCAAGAAAAGGGTTTGAACCATTAATGATTATCGGATCAAAAGGTGGTCAATTACCACAAACAAATGAAATTGAAAACTATTTAGGACATGAAATGATTAGTGGTTTTGATATGAGTTCATTGTTTGAAAGACAGATTAAGAATTTCGGTGTACCTATGATGGACTATGAATTTGTAAGTCAAATTACTAAAGAAGATGATTTGTTTGAATTAGAGTTAATGTCTAAAAAGAAGGTTAAGGCCAAGACTGTTATTATCGCTAGTGGAGGAGCTCATCGTAAGTTAGGAGTTGTAGGAGAAGATTTATTGAGTGGTAAAGGAATCTCATACTGTGCAATCTGTGATGCTCCATTCTTTAAGAAGAAAGAAGTTGTCGTAGTAGGTGGAGGAGACTCTGCTGTGGAAGCAGTCATTGATCTATCTAAATGGGCAGACCATGTTCACTTGGTCCATCGCTCCACATTTAGAGCTGAGAAAATATTATTAGATAAGATGTTTAAGTTAGAGAATATGACTTATGAACTAGGATCTGTCATTGAAGAGATTCGAGGTGGATTGTCCGTTGAGTCAGTAGTCATCTATAACAAAGAAAAAGATGAGCGAGTCGTTCGTGAAGTCGATGGAGTCTTTATTGAAATAGGACAAGATCCACAAGTGGATTTTGTAAGAGACTTAGTCTTATTAAATGAACAAGATGAAATAGTGGTCGATCGTGACCAAAGAACTAATGTGGAAGGAATGTTTGCGGCAGGAGATGTCACAGATAATCCACACAATCAAATTATTAT
>JAAZEF010000057.1 GCA_012512455.1 Erysipelothrix sp. | reverse complement strand
TATTTTTTAGTACCAACTTGACGGTTTAAGCCAGTACGCATAACACCTTTTCCTCTAGAGAAGTAATAAGTATTATCAGCAATTTCTTGCCATTCCGTCAACATCTCGCCAGCTTCGGTAATATAAATAATACCAGCTTCTGTTTCTATGAATCCAAATTCATCAACTTCAGGCGGATTAACTTCACCTATCAATTTTCCATCATCAGTGAAATCATATTTTTTAGTACCAACTTGACGGTTTAAGCCAGTACGCATAACACCATTTCCTCTAGAGAAGTAATAAGTATCACCAGCAATTTCTTGCCAATCTGTTAACATTTCACCAGATTCAGAGATATAAACAATACCAGCATCAGTTTCTATAAAACCGAAATCCTTAACAACTGCATTACCTTGATCATCTAGTAATTTTCCATCCGAAGAGAAATCATAAACTCTTCCTCCTACATAACGATTATTTCCGCTTCGCATAACACCATTGGATGTCGAGAAGTAGTAAGTATAACCATCAATTTCTTGCCAGCCATATAACATCTCACCATTATCAGCGATGTAAACAATTCCGTCCTTCGTTCTGACAAAACCATCTGTATTCGGTACTACTGGATTACCTTCATTATCTAAAAGCTTTCCGTCTTCTGCGAAATCATATACCACATCACCTACGTATCTACTACCTGTTCTCATTAAACCGTCAGTCGTCGAGAAATAATAGGTGAATCCATCAATTTCTTGCCAGCCACGAACCATATCGCCATTATCATTAATGTAAACAGTTCCTTTTGGTATAACATAGAAACCTTTAGTAACCTCACCCTGTGAAACACCATTCTGATTGAAATAATAAAGTACTCCTTCGATTAATAAGAATCCATTAAATAGATCTCCATTTATCAAATATACTTCATCCCCATCAACAGTACTCACAAGTCCAGTAAACCCTTTAACTGGTCTATTATGTTGACCATCCTCACTAATAAGACGATCCCCGTTTAAAATATACTTAATGTCGTCCTCGGAGTCATAAGATTTAGTATAACTATCAATCACTTCCCCAGTTCCAACTTCTTTTGTCGTTATGCTAAAACTATTCTGCGTTGTCTGAACTGTCAAATAAATTGAATCAAACGTATCGTTTACTGTCGCAAAATGGAAATCTGGATTGTTTACAGAGGTATATCGTTTCTCACCAAGTGCACCAGTAACAATATACACAACACCATCATCAGCCGGTTGTCCGTCTATTAGTGGTTCAGTTCTAGCATACGCATGGTCGTGTCCTGAGAACACAAAATCAATTCCTGCCTCTTGAACGTATTGTGGAAGAAGTTCATTGAATAACTCGTTTCCACCTTGTGGGTTTAAATAATACGGAGGTTGGTGTGTCAATAACACTTTCCATGTTGAGTTTGATTTGCTAGCATCTTCAACTAACCAGTTTAATGCTTCTAGAAGTCGAGATCTACTCATCGTGTAATTGATTACGCCAAAATAAACATTTTGATACTCAACAGAATAGTAATCTAGAGATTCGCTTGGGAAATTGAATATTTCAGCAGCTTTCTCACCACTAACATCTCCATAGTATTCATGATTACCGAGAACTTGAATCATGTCTAAATGACTTATTCCCGACTCTTCAATGGCTGTCAATATCTCATGCCAATTACTGTATGTACCAGCATCATCAACTAAGTCTCCGATTTGAACACTGAAGTCATAGTCAATATTATTACTGATACCAGCTAAATCATTTCTAAATCCTTCATAATCTTCTGTTTGAATATCGCCAATGATCAAAAAGGTTGAGTCCGAATTCTGATAAACTGTCGAAAATTCCCGAATTTCTGACCAAAATTCGCCATTCCCAAAGAGATA
>JAAZEF010000056.1 GCA_012512455.1 Erysipelothrix sp. | reverse complement strand
TAATTGCTTATTGATTATACATAAATATGTACTATAAGTCAATAAAATGATTGTTTTAAACTCTTTAGATATGAACTGAATATGATAATGTCCTAATGTAATGAAATTGATTATGTCCTAAGTGTTACCTCCAAGTATAATTATACTTGGAGGTAGAGATTATGAGAAAGGTAATACTTACTATGAATGAAAATTATAAATACAACATTATTAAAAAGTTAGTTGATACTAATGGTAATAAACTTAATGCGTCTTTAAAACTAAACTGTTCAATCAGGCACATAAATAGATTGATTAAAAAGTATAAAGATGAAGGAAAGATGGCCTTTGTACATGGAAATAGAAATAGAACTCCTGCACACACCTTCTCTGATGAAGTTAAAAGCTTTGTGATTGATATGTACATACAAAAATATTATGATTTTAACTTTACACATTTTCAAGAAAAGCTTATGGAAGATCATAATATAAATGTGTCAGTAAACACAATAAAGAAGTGGTTAATACAAGTGAATATTATTTCACCTAAAGCAAGAAGGTCAACTCGTCGTCATCTAAAAAATCTTCTGAAAACACAACATGACTCAACAAAAAATAAAAATATTAAACAACAATTAGAAAATAAAATGAGAGAAGTTGATTATCCTGAGGCACATCCTAGAAAACCAAGAAAAACATATTTTGGTGAACAGTTATTAATGGACGCTTCTGAGCACCAATGGTTTGGAATAAAAAAGGCCCACCTACACGCAGCTATTGATGACGCAACCGGTAAGGTCGTAGGAGCCTATTTTGACACACAGGAGACGCTTAATGGTTATTACCAGGTGCTTAATCAGATACTTATTACAGAGGGCATACCATATGCAATCCAAACTGATCGACGTACCATATTTACATATAAAAAAGATACCTCCATTGAAAAAGAAGATACCTACACAAATTTTGGTTATGCCTGTCAAACTTTAGGCATAGATTTATCCTCGACAAGTGTCTCACAACATCAAGGAAGAGTTGAAAGATTATTTCAAACCCTCCAATCGAGACTCATCGCCGAGATGCGACTGGAGGGTATTACAACAATAGAGGATGCCAACAATTTTCTATCAACCTATTTAATAAAACATAATCGGCAATTCTCTCTACATCTAAATAGTAACAAATCAGTATTTGAAACACAACCTACAAAAGCAAAAATCAATCAAATATTGTCAAAGTATGATGAGAGAGTTATCGATAGTGGTCATTCAATACGTTATAAAACTAAAACCTATTTACCCCTTAATAAATTTGGCGACACAGTTTATTTGAGACCAAAGACGAGGGTAATGGTCATAGAGTCTTTTGATAACCAGCTATTTATTTCACTTGATGAGCAACTGTATGCAGTGGAACATATACCAATTAGATCGTCACTATCTCCAACCTTTGATCAAGTACCTGAAAAAAAGAAGAAAAAACCATATATTCCCCCAATGGAGCATCCGTGGAAACAAGATTCTTACATGCGTTATGCAACAAAGCAAAAGCACCGAAATCTCGGTGCTCATGTTTAATGATTATTGGGACATTATCAAATGCGGTTGACATAAGATTTAGAACTATTTGTAAGTTGTAACAATTTCTTTTAACAATTGTTTATAATCATAGTTCTCTAAGGTGAGTGAATTCTCTAATTTACTGATTGATTCATAAATAAATTCCACACTGAAATGCATGGGTTTTATCACAAATATTAAATCATTGGGTGTTCTTCTCAAACCTTCCTCTTCCATGAGTAATTCTTCATAGAGTTTCTCACCAGGTCTGAGTCCCACAAACTTAATATCAATGTCTTCGTATGGTTTGAATCCAGATAGTTCAATGAGTTTCTCTGCCATATCAAGTATCTTAACGGGCTGTCCCATATCTAATACAAAGATTTCTCCACCTTCAGCGTACAC
>JAAZEF010000055.1 GCA_012512455.1 Erysipelothrix sp. | reverse complement strand
TAAAAGATATTTTAGCAAATAAAGAAAGAGTAGAAACAATAATTAAAGATGATTTAACCGATATAAAAGATAAATTTGGAGATGAGCGACGTAGTGAAATATCAGATGATGAATTAGACATGGACGATGAAGATTTAATTCCTGTTCAAGATATTTTCGTAACTCTTACATCAAATGGATATATAAAACGCGTAAACGAAGATACATATAGACTCCAAAATCGTGGTGGACGTGGTATTAAAGGAATGGGAATGCATGACGATGACGTTGTGGACTCGATTATTAAGATGTCTACTCACGACTATCTAATGATATTCACTAATAAGGGTAAAGTATATCGGATTAAAGGCTATAGAGTGCCCTCTTCTGGTAGAACCGCAAAAGGAATCCCAATTGTAAACCTAATTGATCTTGATGACAATGAAAAAGTAAACACGATACTTGCCGCTAAAGAAAATGAGATGAAATATATCGTCTTTGTAACTAAAACTGGTTTAGTAAAACGAGTTGAGATGAAAGAGTTTGACTCAATAAGACAAACTGGGAAAATAGCTATCTCGTTAAGAGAAGATGATGAATTAGTCGCAGTAAGACACACTAACGGAGATAATGAAATTATAATTGGTGGTTCCAACGGGAAGGCTGTAAGGTTTGATGAAAGTGATGCACGACCAATGGGCAGAAACGCCTTTGGAGTAATAGGATTCAATACAGACGGTTCCGAAGTAGTTGGAATGGCAACTGACGAGTCAGGTCAATACATTCTTTCAATCACAGAAAACGGATACGGAAAGAAAACTCCTTTAAAGGATTATCGCTTAACCAAAAGAGGCGGTAAAGGTGTTAGATCGATTCAATTAACTGAAAGAAATGGAGAATTAGTTTCTTTAAGAGCTGTTGACGGTGATGAAGATATGATGATAATTTCAGATGATGGAATAATTATTAGAATAGCTGTTGCAGAAGTTGGTACATATAGCCGGAACACCCAAGGTGTAAAGCTTATTAATCTAAATGAAGGAAGTAAGGTATCAGCAGTAGCTATCGTTAGAGAAGAAGACAATGGCATAGAGGATACAAAAGAAACAGACACTATAACCAAAAAAAATAATGAGAGTAAAGAATAATTGCAACACATTGACCTTCAAAGTAAGGTGTTGTACAATTTATACAAATAGCAATAAGATAAAAAAGTAGTTAGATATTGAGGTAAAGAGAGGTAACGGCTGGTGAAAGTTACTCTTCACTCTAATGAATTCTATTATCTTGCATGGTTAAACCCGTTAGTTACGTTATAACTTTGAGATTGTTTCACGTGAAACAATAAAATAGGGTGGCAACACGAGATATCGTCCCTGACGATATCTCTTTTTTATTATAATAAGAGGAGAGGTAATATGTTGGACATTAAATTTGTAAGAGAAAACCCAGAAGCGGTAAAAGAAAATCTTAGAAAAAAATTCCAAGATGAAAGAGTGCCGTTAGTCGATGAAGTTATAAAGTTGGATGCCGATTTAAGGCAAATCCAGACAATAGGAGATCAAATACGCGCAAATCGCAATATAGCTAGTAGAGAAATCGGTAAACTAATGCAACAAGGATTAAAAACAGAAGCAGAAACAAAAAAAGACGCTGTTAAAGAAGATGGAATTAAATTAGTTGAACTAGAAACGGATTTAGAAATCAAACAAGAGAGATATAGAGAAATCATGTTCACTTTGCCTAATATGATTGATGATTCGGTCCCTATCGGCAAAGATGATAGTGAAAACGTAGTGATTGAAGTCCATGGCAAACCACGAGAAGTAGATTTTGAAATACCATATCACGCAGACATTATGGAACGACTTGGCGGTTTAGACCTAGAGAGTGCTAGAAAAACAAGTGGCTCAGGTTTTTACTACTTAATGGGTGATGTAGCCCGAGTTCATTCAGCTGTATTAGCGTTTGCAAGAGAATTTATGATAGCAAAAGGTTTCACTTATTGCATTCCTCCATATCTAATTCGAGAAAAAGTAGTTAGCGGAGTAATGAGTTTTGAAGAAATGGACAATATGATGTATAAAATTGAAGGGGAAGACTTATATTTAATTGGAACTAGTGAACATTCTACAATAGGGAAGTTTATGGATTCAATTATCGATAGAAATACAATCCCTCAAACGATAACTAGTTTCTCACCGTGTTTTAGAAAAGAAGTTGGAGCACACGGAATAGAAGAGCGCGGAGTATATCGGGTACACCAGTTTGAAAAACAAGAAATGGTTGTGGTTTGTGATCCTAAAGACAGTAAGGAATGGTTCAATAAGCTTTATAAATACTCTGTTGAATTATTTCTTCAATTGGATATACCTGTACGCGTTATTGAATGCTGTAGTGGTGATTTAGCGGATTTAAAGGTGAAAAGTGTTGATGTTGAAGCTTATAGTCCAAGACAAGATAAATATTTTGAAGTTTGTAGCGCGTCTAATTTAGGAGACGCTCAATCAAGAAGGTTAAAAATTAGAGTTGATGGAGAAGAAGAGAATTATTATCCACACACTTTGAACAATACAGTCGTCGCTCCGCCAAGAATGTTAATCGCGTTCTTTGAAAATAATGTTAATGAAGATGGATCAGTAAACATACCAAAAGCATTAAGACCATTTATGGGCGGTCAATCAATAATTAAACCTAAGTAATGTTACACGTGTAACATCTCTTTGAACATTTGATTTATATTTGGGTAAATTGTATAATAATTATGGCACAACAAATATGTTGTAATCAGGTCAGGTCCGGAAGGAAGCAGCCTTACTCAACCTCTATTTGTGTGTGCC
>JAAZEF010000054.1 GCA_012512455.1 Erysipelothrix sp. | reverse complement strand
GTTTTGGATAGCTGAACAGTATCACCAAGACTATCTAATCAAGAATCCTACTGGTTATTGTCATATTGATATGAGCCTTATTGAAGACCATGAGAGAAAAGAAGACATCAGTCCAAAGTGAGTGATGTCTTTTAATTAGTTCTTAATAGAGAATCCTAGCATCATTTTATCTAACTAATGTCACTATAAATGTCACTTTAAAAATAGGGAACCTTTAGAATTAACACATACTTAAATGAGAGGTGATTAAATGTTGAGAGTGAATCATTTAGGTAAGTGGTATGGCTATCATAAGGGGATAGAAGATGTTAGTTTTGAATTGAAGAAGGGTGAGATATTGGGAGTCTTGGGACATAATGGTAGTGGTAAGACGACCTTGTTTAGAGTGCTATTATCATTATTACAACCGAGTGTGGGTCATTTTGAAGTGACACAAAGTGAGAAGAGTAAAAATCGTTTGTTTGGTTACATTCCAGAGGAGCGTTCTATGTATTTAGACATCACTGTGGAACAACAGATTACTTATTTGGCTAAATTACGTAAGATGAAGTCACAGGAGATTGAGACTCAATTAATAAGATGGCTCACTTTCTTTGAGATGACACATGAAAGACATCGTATCATTAAGGAGTTGTCCAAGGGTAATCAACAGAAGGTTCAATTTATGTGTGCAGTGATTCATGATCCTTTAATCATTATTTGTGATGAGCCCTTTAATGGTTTGGATGGGTATAATATCCTTCAGCTTAAAAGAGCGATAACACTACTTTCTAGATTGGGTAAGATTATTATGTTGAGTTCTCACCAATATGAGGAGTTGGAAGAGTTTTGTCATCAGATTCTTTTATTGTCTAAGGGTGATGTTAGATTAAGGGGAAATCTTAATGAATTAAAGAGTGAGGATCCTCGTCGCTATGTAACTATTAATGATGATAGTTCACAAGTTTATAAAAGTAATGAAGGTTTGGTTACTTGTGAAATGATGGGTGAATATTCGCGCTATGTCTTTGAGGATGATAGATATTCAATAAAGTTTTGTGAAGAGTTATTGAGGTCCAAAGATCATAGTTATGTTCGTCATGAGATGATTTCTTTAAGAGATTTAGTCATGGAGGCTACTTCATGATTCATTTAATAAGTTTCTCAATGAAGCGTCGATTCAAAAATAAAATGACATTCTTTTTAATTGTTGTGTTACTCATTGTATTTGGTTTTGTAGGGGTTTGTGATGTCTTGATAGAGGGAATGAAACCTGATCTTTTTGATCCCTTAGAGATTAGTCTCAATGTGAGACAACCTGATTTGTTTCAAATAACAGATGATTTCATTGTTTCTAAACAATCATTAGTTCAGATCAATGAAGTGGACGATGGATATGATATAGTGAGCCACCAAGACTTATCTGTTGAACAAGAATTAGTATTGAATATGGCTATCGAAAACTATCACCAACAAGTATATGAATCACAGTTTGATCAAGATTTATTAGCTCAATATCTTAATCCAAATATTACACTTACATTAGAGAAAGAGAATACGTCACGTAATCATGATTTATTGTTTGTATTTATCACAACAATTTACTTTATGATGATAGGCTTTGCGGCTTTGATAGCTCAAGAAATAGTGGCAGAGAAAACAACGAATATCCTTGAATTAATAGGGATATCTATTAGTTTGAAAACTCATTATTATTCGAAGATTATTATCGGTTGGTTATCAGTATTTTTACAAGTACTTGTTGGTCTAATATTGGCATCTTTTGTTGTAGTGATACGATATCTCTTTGATAATGGAAATGGTTTAATTTCTTTTCTTAAGAAACTACAACTGATTCAGATTGAACAAACTTCTATTTCAGAACTCTTAGAGTATGTATTGAATCACCAAGAGATGATTGTTCTCTTACTCATTAG
>JAAZEF010000053.1 GCA_012512455.1 Erysipelothrix sp. | reverse complement strand
GAGCATCATTTTGAGCTTGTTCTAATTGTAATTTCGCTTTTTCTAAATTCTCTTTATTAGCCTTAGATTGATCTAATGCTTCTTTTTCAACTTCCCATTGATGGGCTAAGACGTTATGTTGTTCTCGTAAGTTTTCCAATTCTTCTTTAATTTCATCTCTTCGATCAAGAGTTCTATCGTCTTGATCTTCTTTAAGAGATATTTCTTCAATTTCTAATTGGCGAATCTTACGGGTCATTTCATCGAGTTCTATTGGCATGGAGTCCATTTCGACTCTGACCATAGCACAGGCCTCATCTATTAAGTCGATAGCTTTATCGGGTAAGAAACGATCTGTGATATAACGTGAAGAAAGATTGGCGGCGGCGACAATTGCTGTATCTTTGATTTGAACTCCATGATAGGATTCGTAGCGATCTTTTAGTCCTCGTAATATAGAGATCGTATCTTCGATACTTGGTTCATCGACTTGAATTCGTTGGAAACGTCGCTCAAGTGCTTTATCTTTTTCAATATATTGACGATATTCATTGAAGGTTGTGGCTCCGATACAATGGAGTTCACCACGGGCTAACATTGGTTTTAAGATATTGGCAGCGTCCATTGAACCTTCGGCTTTACCGGCACCTATTAAGTTATGAAGTTCATCGATAAAGATAATGATATCTCCATCTGCTTCTTTGACTTCATTTAAGACTGCTTTGAGTCGTTCTTCAAACTCACCACGGTATTTGGCTCCGGCGACTAGGGCACCCATATCGAGTTCAAATAGTTGTTTGTCTTGTAATGATAAAGGAACATCATTACGCATAATTCTCCAAGCGAGTCCTTCCACTATTGCGGTCTTTCCTACTCCTGGTTCTCCGATTAAGACAGGATTGTTTTTAGTTTTTCTTGATAGGATTTGAATGACTCTTCGTATTTCTTCATCCCTTCCGATGACAGGGTCTACTTTACCTTCTTTGACGGCTTCGACTAAGTCTCTTCCATATTTCTTAAGAGCTCCTAATTGATTTTCTGCCGTGGGAGTATCGATTGTTTTTCCTTCTAAAACATCTTCAATTCCTTTTTTAATTTGTGGTAAGCGTAAGTTAAAAGTCTCTTGATACTCACTTATTTGACTTATTAAACCATAATACAATGATAGTGTTGAGACAAACTTATCTTTATTTTCTTTTGAGAAATTAGTTGCTTCACTAAATGCCTTCATCGTTGCTTGAGACAATTGTGGTTGAGTTGGATTACTGACTCGTGGCAATTGATGAATGCGATTAGAAATGTAATTACGATGTTGTTGGATGGGTTGTTGGAGCACATCAAAAAGTTGTTGGAGGGTATCGTCACTTAGTAATGTTTGGAGGTTGTGTTCTGGTTCAACTTGTGAATGATTCAACTCCATTGCTAGTGAGATGGCTTCCATTATCTTCTCTTGTGAGCGTTGGGTAAAGTTTTTCATATCCATAATTGTTCCTCCTTGGCACTCAATGGATTAGAGTGCTAATTTTTGTTGGAAAGAATAGCGGAAAAAATTCCGCTAGTTCTTGAAATTCTTAATAAATTTATCAAATGGTGATTCTTTTTTCTTATCTGTATCGCGTAGTTGTTCGTATAGCTTTCTTTCTTCTCTGGAAAGAGATTCGTCTATCTTAACGTCTACTTCAACTATTTGATCACCTTTTTGATTGGTTCTTAAATTGTTGACTCCTTTATTTTTGAGTCTAAATTTTGTGCCATGTTGTGTGCCGGCAGGGATAGTCAATGAGACATCACCTTCGACAGTTGGGATATCTTTTTTAGTGCCCAGTGTCGCATCGACGACTGTGATGGGAACTTTGACATAGATATTGGAACCATCGCGAGTAAAGACCTTGTGTGGTTTTACTTGAATATCAATGAAGAGATCACCATTTGGTCCCTTATTCATGCCACGTTCACCTTTACCGCTAACTCGTAGTTGTTGACCCGATTGAATGCCAGCGGGAATATTAATATCTACTTCGACACGCTTGTTTAGATAGCCATCGCCATGACAGAGATGACATTTCTTTGTGACAGTTTGTCCTTTTCCTTGACAAGTCTGACAGACAGTTTGTGATTCAATGGTTCCAAACATTGTTCTTTGTTGAATTGTTTGATAACCAGTGCCACGACAGGTATTACAAGTGTGGACATCACTTGGTGTTTCTGCCCCTGATCCTGAACAGTGACTACAGAGTTCATCAACATTGAGGCCGATGGTTTCTTTTTTACCAAAGACGGCATCCATAAACTCTATCGTCATCTGCATGTAGCGATCTTGACCTTTGCGTGGAGCGGTTGATGAGCGTCTTTGTTGGGTACCACCAAAGCCTCCAAAACCACCGAACATATCGAAGATGTCTTCAAATCCACCAAAGCCACCTTGACCAAAGCCACCTGCTCCGTTGAGACCTTCGTGACCAAAACGATCATAGGCTGCCTTTTGATCAGCATCGCTTAAGACTTGATAAGCTTCGTTAACTTCTTTGAATCGTTCTTCAGCATCACTGGCTTTATTGACATCCGGGTGATATTGACGAG
>JAAZEF010000052.1 GCA_012512455.1 Erysipelothrix sp. | reverse complement strand
GTCGGAATTGAACCAACGACACGTGGATTTTCAGTCCACTGCTCTACCGACTGAGCTACGGAACCATGGTTGCGGGGAGAGGATTTGAACCTCTGACCTCCGGGTTATGAGCCCGACGAGCTACCAGCCTGCTCTACCCCGCGATGTGTGCTATGCAATTGTAACAGAGAACTGTTACGATTTCAAGTCTTGATTAAATAAATGGCGGAGGAGGGGAGATTCGAACTCCCGCACGCTCTCACGTCTGCTGGTTTTCAAGACCAGTCCCTTCAGCCACTTGGGTACTCCTCCATTTTTGGTGGACCCTGTAGGACTCGAACCTACGACCAACCGGTTATGAGCCGGTAGCTCTAACCAACTGAGCTAAGGGTCCAAGAATCCTAGGCACTAATGCCACCTTGTTTTATAGCGCTTATTCATTATACATAATAAGAACTTTGAATTCAACCATTTATTTGAAAATAACTTAACGAGATGAACGAATTTTCCACGCAATCATAAATAATGGATACATCCATGAGGTAGAAATATCGAATTCACCAATATATTCATTAATAAAAGGATTAAAATGTTCCTTAAAGATAGTTAGTCCATCATCTAAAGTTCCTTCAATACCTCCCATATTGTAATATTGAACACCTTCTTCAAAACCAATCTTCATGACCTCAACATACAATTTATATTGGGGCATGTACTTCTTAAAGTTAATATCAAAGCCAGCATACAAGTGTTCTAAGGTATTACCATATTTGATGGATAACATCCCTGAGAGAATTTGTTTCTGTGATGTTTCATTAAGATAAGGTTTTACATCTTTCATTAAATTAATAACGGAAGCTTCTCTTTCTTTGAGAGAAAATTCTTTTTTAGGAGATTTATCGCCAATCTTAATCAATTCATCTTGTATCTCTTTTAATTCTTTTTGATATTCGCGATAGTTTTCATTTAAGTCTACTTCCGCAAAATATAATAAGGCATCATCACCATAAGTTTCCATTAATAAGCGATGATAGTCCGCTGTACGTAAAGTAATATTCTTTCGATCTTCAGTTTCAGATAAGATATCAGCAAAATCTTCTACATCATCAATACACCCTTTACGCAATGTCACGTTTCGTTTTTCTGCTTGTTTAAGAAAGCGTTTAGTACGACGAGGAAGATCTTCTTCAAAGGTATCACTAAAATACGTATTGGCCACAAAGCGAGGTTGAAAACCTTCACCAATTGTTAAAGGAAAACCTAAATGTTTAGTTCCTGCTTGTGTAAGATGTTCTATCGCTCTTAGTCCACTGTCTAAGGGTAGCGCACTCTCTTTGTCTTCTAATTTGAATTCACGATATAAAACTTTAGGATCCATGCGGACAAAAAGACACTTTTGTTTTTTAGATAAAGCTTTAAGCCCCTTCAACATTGCGGTTACGTGTTCTTGATTATCAAAGTCCATTAAAGGTCCTCTGGGTACATAAGCAAAACGAAAACCCATAGGTAAGGGTCTTATCAATACTAAGGCTACGGCGACAAGCTTTTCATCTTCGTAGAGTCCTGTATGAAAAGGAATCCATTGGTGTTTAATATCAGCCCATTTGGCACTTTGGTTAATAGAACTTAGTGGATGCTGTGAGGCAAACGTATCATAAGTTTCTCTATCTATTTGGTCAACAAACTTTAACATGAAGTCACTCCAGTCTGTTTACCATTATAACATAGCTCGAGATAGACGGATAGAACCAATAGTCCATGAAACATTCACAATGGCACTATGTCGTCCATGATTGTCATGAACTTTATAATAGCGATTGTCACCATCTTCACAATAAGCATAAGCAACGACCCAATGATTTTTATAATTCTTAGGAGAACCTAGCCATGAATAGAGACCCACAATGACAGGTTTAGGTATCTTAGAAGATAACCTTGTGCTTACTATCCCGAAGGTTGCTGAGATATTACTGATGGCTTTAATTTTATAGCCTAGTTTTGAATTGGTCTGATAGTCTCTAAAAAATCTGTTTATTCCAAAGCTAATGTCATAGGCAATGGTTCCTCTAATAGCAAGACTTTTGATGTAGACCTTCATGGCCATAATTAATCTTTCACCATTACCACTTTGATAGGGATAGAGAGATTCTGTCACAATGTTTTGTTCAATATAGTCCTTATAATATGCTAAAAGAACTGCTGCGGTATACATCCCACAGGTTCCATCTTTGTTGATCCATTTACGATATGGTAAAAAACGCTCACTATCGATACCTATCCATTCATAATTAGGTTCAATGATGGGTGAGTTAGTTTCAAACTTAATGGGTCTTAATTCTTTATTGTCATCTTGAATATAAAGTTGTAAGGGACCCTTATAGACTAAGATATCGTCTTCTTTGATAATAGGTGTTAATGAATAGTCAGCCTCAATGAGAGTATTAAAACAATAGACTCCATAACCTCCTGTATTAAATAGGACCAACTTAAAAATTGAGGGAGTTAATGTAATAACATGTGAAATGTAGTCTAAAGTTAGGGTCATATCTTAAGTTCCTTAAACGCTTCTGATTGTACTTTTTTCAGTGTGTTGGCAGAAAGATTCATCTTGTTGGTCTCAGATTCATTGAGTTCCATTTCAATGATAGAAACAATCCCTTGTCGATTGATGATGGCAGGTACTCCGATATAACAATCGTGTTGTCCATATTGGCCATCTAAGTAACAAGATAGCGGAAGAATTGAATGTTCATTTTCAAAGATTGCTTTAGTGATTCGGGCAAGTGCGGCAGCGATGCCATAATAAGTGGAACCTTTGAGATCAATGATTGTCGCCGCAGCATCTCTGACTTGAAAGAATATATTGAGTAATTGTTCATCATCTAAGGATGGATGAATTTTGATCCATTCAAAGATAGAGAGTCCGCCAATGTTAGTGTGTGACCAGACAGGAAACTCAGTGTCACCATGTTCACCTAAGATATAGCCATGAACATTACGGGGATCGACTCCTAAGTGATGACCGATGGCTTGACGAAAGCGAGCACTGTCTAGACTGGTACCTGAACCAAACACCTTATGGGTAGGTAAACCTGAGAATTTTTGTGCCGCATAGGTTAAGATATCGACGGGATTACTGGCGACTAGTATGAGTCCATTATAATCGCGTAACATGATTTGATCGATGATATCTTTCATAATCTTGAGGTTACGAGAGACTAAATCGAGTCTACTTTCACCAGGCTTTTGGGCAGTCCCTGCGGTAATGACAATTAAATCCGCATAGCGAACATCATCATAAGTGGCATTATAAATCCTTTTGGGAGCAGTGTATGCTAAAGCATCGGATAAATCGAAAGCATCACCTTTGGCTTTGTTGGTGTCGACATCGATGATGCCGATTTCGTGTCCTATATTTTGAGTGACTAAAGCGAAAGCATAACTAGAGCCTACCGCACCATCACCGATAAGTATGATTTTATTAGACATAGGATATCCTCCTTTCTCTAAGTATACCAAAAAGAAAATGAGACTTAGAAATGAAACCTTTTCTTGAGTTCATCCAATGTGATATTTTTATATTTAAATAGAGTTATGATAAATAAAATAAAACTTAAAACAACGGATAATATACTTGGTAAGTAATAGACTACCCAATTCATGATTAAGAAAACTAGCGGTATAAATCCTAAAAGTGCTGCCAGTTGTAAATAAAGAATGTAGTCTTTGACTTTCAGTTTGATAAATCTTGTAGAGATAGTCATCCCTAATTGAGCAGAGATACATAGAATTGGTATCACAAAAGTAATGGACCAACCACTCCATGAAAGTGTGTAGTCAAAATAGATACTAATAATGGAGAAAAAGATTAACATATAAATAATCATTTTCGCTAAGTTAGAACGTTTACGGATTATGATCACAAGGGTGGTCCAAGTGATGAGTAGACCAAAAATAACATATTGAAGTCCGAAATATTTAAAGTGGAAAAAGAAGTCCAGGACAAAATAAAGTATCACTAAAATTAGAGAGAGTGATATAAAGCTTCTAATGGCTTTGTTGCGATTAAATTGTAAGGGCACATTTTGCCATGATGATTTTGATGGCGAGTCAGATATCACTAGTTCATGATTACATAATGGACATGTCTTCCAGGAACCTGATATTGAGCTTTTACAATGTGGACAATAGTTCATGATTTTGATAGCTCCTGTTCACTGACTTTATTGACGTCTACAGATATTGAAACATCTTGCGAGCCCAAGATTTGAATGAAGTGTTTAAAGATATCCACTTCGATATAGGGACTAGAGAAGACAATGGTTAATTTGTCTTGATAGCTATTCACACAAAACTGTGGGCGTATGACAGAGGTATAGAAATAGATATTTGATACTTGTGACTGTACATTTTGTGGTAATTTAATGACACCTAAATTAGACATCGCAAGACTGATTCTTCTATTATTAATTTTATTGACAATCTTAAGTACAAAGTCTTTCACAACTCTTAAGATGACTCGCCCTAAGGGATGAAATTCAAAAGCCACTAAGCGACTTACTCGCTTTTCAATCGCATCTTTTTCTAATTGAAGATTAAATTGTTTATTGAGTGTTTGACAAACATCTTCAATGTCAACTTCTTGATGGGCTAAAAAGGTATAGGAAACAATGGTGGTACTAAAGAAGTTACGTACCGTGGCAGATGGGAATAATTGTCTTAGATTAATTGGTATCGAGATACTTATGGTTGTCTTTTTATTTTTTTTCTTTTTAGTTTCATAGGCTGAGATGATAAATAGGGCAGACAAATAAATTGTTAGAGAGACACCATATTTTCGTGATATTTCTAAAACTTGTTTACTGGACATTTCACATTTGACAAGTCTTGGACGATGATCTGGTGTATAGGTTCCTTTTATTTGATAAGTTTTCTTAAAGGGTTTTTGTGTTGATTTTAAGATTTCAAAGGGTTTAATTTTTTGATAAATACCTTTGAGTGGTTTAAGTAGTTGATCAAATATCGATTGATTTGTTTCTCCTCGAAAATAGTGTTTAAAACTATCTTCTAAGTCTTCCTTATGTCGAACTTTTATATTTGATTGTGCATCTATTAAATCAGCATATTCACTTAATAAATCTTCAAAGAACCATAAAGCTCCAGTACCATCCGTAAGCGCGTGAAAGACTTCTAAATGAATCTGATGAGTATTGTAGAGCACACGAAATAAAACATTCTCTTTACCAGATTCATATAGAGGGGCACAGGGTGGTTCTATCTCTAATTCTATGAGTGGGGCTTGTTCATTTTCACTCAGGTAGTACCAAAAAATTCCTCGTCGTAACATGCTGTGAAAAAGAGGGTATTGTTGATACACTTGATTGAGTGCTTGTTGTAATAATGTGGGGTCCACTTCATCATTCATTTGGACACTGAAACGGAACACTTTAGTGTCTATATCATTTCGTGTGGCTAGAAAGATATTGGAGGCATTATCTAAACGATTCCAGCTTTGTTTTTCTTTCATCTTTAATCTAGAAACCCCCTCATGATTTCAAAGGCTTTGTGTGTTGGTTCCACATAGGGTGGATAGGTAATAAAACCGTGCACACTATCTTTAATTCTTTCAATTAAAACCTTATTACCAGCATCTTTAAGAGCGTGACCATAGGCTTCGCCTTCGTCTCTTAAGGGATCAAATTCTGCACTAAGAATTAAAGTGTCTGGTTGATGACTTAGATTAGTGGCCATTAAAGGCGCAATATAAGGACTTTTTCTTTTGTCTTCATCGGGTTCATACATTTCCATATATTCAGATATTTTCTTAATCGTCAGACCATAATCATAACCGTTTCTGATAATAGAGCGAAATGGGGATGTTCTTGTATGGTCCCAATAAGTCACAGGATAGATAAGTACTTGTTTGTGAGGTGCTTTTAATTGATTATCTCGTAGTTTTAATGAAATGGCACTACAAAGATTACCTCCGGCGCTATCACCCATTAAGATCCACTCATTATCAAGATACGATTGTAAAAACAAGACAGCTTGTAGACAATCGTTGAGTCCTTGGGGATAGGGATGTTCTGGGGCTAAGCGATAGTCAATTGAGTAAAGTGTGCGTCCTAACTCATTAGAGATATTGGCACAGGTGCTCGTGTAGGTATCAATGTTACCGATGACCCATCCTCCACCGTGTATATAGATGATGGATTCTGAGAATCTTTTTTCTTTAGGTTCAAAGATTCGAACTGGTATTTCATGTTGTCCATCGAGTGAGTATATTTCTTTATCAACAAAATCATATTTATGTTGAGATCTTTTGGAGAATAAGCTTTGTGCTTTTCTTATCCAACCATAGTCTTCTTGCATATCTATTTTTGGTGAGGATGCAAGTTTCAGAATAAATTTAAGTAAAGGATTCATGTGTGTTACCTCTGTTTCATTTAGTATAACAAAACAAGGCTCACTTTAAAATTAAAGGACTGTATTGTTATCAAAATGTTATCAAGATATAAAAAAACGCACCATTTAGTGCGTGTTTAATGACATGGTAGCGGGGGTGGGACTTGAACCCACGACCTCCCGGGTATGAACCGAGCGCTCTAGCCAACTAAGCTACCCCGCCTCATAAAAATGGTCGGGATGACAGGATTCGAACCTGCGACCCCTTGGTCCCAAACCAAGTGCACTACCAAGCTGTGCTACATCCCGAAATAATAAATACAAACAATATAAATGGCGCGCCCAGCAGGACTTGAACCCACAACCTTTTGATCCGTAGTCAAACGCTCTATCCAGTTGAGCTATGGGCGCCTATAATT
>JAAZEF010000051.1 GCA_012512455.1 Erysipelothrix sp. | reverse complement strand
TTGTTTTGGTATTAGACCAATCAGGTAGTATGGCATGGTCATTTGGAACCGAAATACAAGGAGACAGAATAACTATCGATAGCACTGCCTATGGTTATCGTGATAATCCTGGTTTAGTTGTCAGATATGGAGATAATTACTATCCCTTGACCGTAACGAGAAGTGGGTTTTTAGTTTATATTTATAACTATACTTTTGTAGATACGACAGGTACGACAATAAATTTTACCTCACTTAATGGCGAATATCATGTTTTTCGAGCTAAAACATCAAGAACTGAAGCATTAAAAAATGTGGTGACTACTTTTGTTAACAATGTTCAAGCTAATGCAGAGAACAATGAGGTTGACCATAGAATCTCGATGGTTGGTTTTGGATCTGGTCCTAATCAACATCTTAATACAGAGATTTTAACGACCCCTATAGGCAATCCTGTTAACTATGATAATGCAAATGAAACAAACTATAAAAATTCGTTGATGAGCATTACTACTTATAGAACAAGGATTCAGGCAGCCATTGATGCAATTGATGCTGTTGGTGCAACTAGGTCAGATTTAGGGATGGAGATGGCGACGAAGGTATTCGCAAACAATCCTTTAAATCAGGGTGAAGAACGTAATAGAGTAATTGTGATGTTGACAGACGGCTCACCAACTTCTAGTAATGGTTTTGAAACTGATGTTGCGAATGCAGCTATCAATTATTCTCGAACACTTAAGAATTCTACGGATTCAGAAGGCTATGGTGCTACTGTTTATACGATTGGTATCTTTGACGGAGCTAATCCTTCGGGAACTTCTAGAGAAAACAGATATATGAATTATGTGTCTTCTAACTATCCAAATGCCAGTAACTTGGGCAGTCCGGGGGACCGAGTCACAGAAGGAAACTACTATTTAACAGCACAGAATCAATCAGACTTAGAAAACATTTTTGAGAGTATTTCTGAAACCATCTCTAGTCCAACAATAGAAGCAGGAGAAGGCACTGTGGTAGTCGATCAACTAACACCCCAACTACAGTTGCCAGCTGGTTTTACAGCTGACGATGTAGAGGTAAGTGTTTATAGTTACACATACCATGGGCTAGTACCAAATTATTCATCGACTTCTTGGGAAAAAGATACAAGTCCACTATCATCTATTGATGTAACTTTAAATGATGATGGTCGAATAGAGGTTACTGGATTCAATTATCAAGAAAACTTTGTTGCCAATGATTCGAGTAATGGGGATCCACGTGGAAAGAAAATTGTAATTGAGTTCACCGCTAAAATTAAAGAGGACTTTATTGGTGGTAATCAAGTATTAACCAACGAATC
The DNA here is from genome assembly GCA_012512455.1 of Erysipelothrix sp. Lineage (GTDB taxonomy): Bacteria > Bacillota_I > Bacilli_A > Erysipelotrichales > Erysipelotrichaceae > JAAZEC01. The sequence continues at coordinate 2,879 of JAAZEF010000051.1, read as the reverse complement.
AAACTCAGGATTCTATTTGCCTGGAGAAAGTGATGCTACAGAAGTCTTTGAACAACCAATGATTGATGTTCCATTGAGACTAAACATTGTTGGACAAGATGCTGGGCAGTACTATGGCACTCAGACTCCAGCAAACCAACTGATCTTAAATAATAGTAAGAGTTATACGATTGGTAGTAAAGAGTATGAGTTTGATGGTAAAAACAATCAGTATGTCAATATCACCTATGATGTCTATCTTCCAGGTGGAACAGATCCAGTTTATACTTATTCGATTTTAGCTGGAGCGTCAGGCATTAACAAATCTGAAATTGATATTTTGCTAGGGTTGAGTGAAACAGGGACTCTAACATACAAAGCGACAGTTACACCAGCACAGGATGGTACCATTGGTGAGATAGTATTTACTAACAATCCTCAATTGTATGTGTGGTATCCAAAATTCAAGCTTACCAATGAAACGATTTATTTAGGTGAATCAACCGATATTAGTGATCGATATGAATTTGTTAAATGGGCAGCTTTAGCTTCAGAACCTGGAGCGATTAAACCAACGTATTATACACCTGGTAATGCTGATATTAAATATGAAGTCACATGGGAAAGTGGTACTAAGTTACCCGATGAAGGAGAATATAAACCGAGTGAAGATTCTACTTTCAGGATAGATCCAGTGGTTAAAAAATACCCAGATTGCAAAGGTGACGATTGTTGGGCATCAATGGTTCATGAAGTCAATACTGTATTTGATTCAGAGAATCATAATCAGACATTTACCATCTTTGTTGAGACGCTAAAATTAACCATTACAAAAGAAGTACCTGAAGATCAATTAGATGAGTATCAAAGTTTTATTTTCAATATTACTTCTAAAAATGGTTATAAGAAAACCGTCGTTATTCAAGGAAATGGTAGTGTGACTTTAGTTGGTTTGGCTGTAGGTGAATATACAGTAGTTGAAGATGAAAATTGGTCGTATCGATATACTGCAACTCATGGATCACAAAATGTTGTAGTGAATCGAGAGAACAAAGAAGGGCAAGCAAAAGTCAAGAATACCAAGGCGGATAAGCCGTGGTTGAGTGGAGAACACTTTGCTATAAACAGGTATAAAAAAGAAGAGGTGATTGAAAAATGAAATTCAAGAAAATTTCTATCATCGCTTCAATCCTATTATTGGTGATTGGACTATCGGTGACATTGAGTCTATTAGTGTCTCAAAGCGGGCCTATCGTTAATACATTTGCTCCTGGAAAAGTTCCACCAAAAATCATTGAAGAAATAGAAGGCAATGTAAAAAAAGAAGTCAAGGTACAAAACACAGGAAATATTTATGCTTATATACGTGTCTTTCTAGCTGCAAATTATACAGATGAACAGGGCAATATCTTAAACATTGAGGCAAAACTACCAACTATAACGTCTGATGATTGGTTTTACTTTAATGGTTATTACTATTACAAACACATTGTTTCACCAGATCAGTTTACCAGCCCTTTGTTTCAGGATTTTGAAATGAAGCCCGTTGCAGGTAATGAAGAGGCAATCTATGAACTTCAAGTCTTAGCGTCATCTGTACAGGCTGATCCTGCAGATGCTGTAAAGAAACTATGGGATGTACAAGTTGTTGATGGAGAATTAGAACCAGGAGGTACACCATGAAAAATGTTAAATGGGCACTTCCGTTCTTTCTAATCTTACTTGTTTTGAGCATTGTTCCAACGCACGCGTCGTCAATTAGTTTTGAAGGAAAAGTCGAGGGATTTTCAATTGAACCTGAAGGTGATGATCTTTTTGAGAATTTCAAAAATGTGATGCCAGGGGATGAGCGTGCTCAGACTATTTTCATTCGAAATAATTCTAACCAAAAGGTTCGACTTTACTTGCAAGCTAAGGAACCTTCCCAACAACAGCGCGATTTCTTAAGCTACTTTCAGCTCAATGTGGTGCAAGGTACCAAAGAGCTTAGTAATAGCACAGCTGAATCTTTGGATGGTCTTAAAGACCGGGTTCTATTAGGAACCTTTAACAAAGGACAATCGACAGATTTATTAGTGACACTACTCGCTTCAGTGGAATTACCAAATGAGTATCAAAATTACGAAGGTATTGTAAACTGGGTATTTATCGTTGAAATTGATGATGAAAAACCAAAATTACCTGATACCGGAATTAGAAATGATCACCCATATTATTGGATACCACTCATATTAGGGTTTGCTTTAGTCACTAAAGAAGTTGTCTACAAAAAGAAAGGGTACAAAAGCGGCCCTCATTGAGTAATTAATGAAAATGTTTAGCTAACAGAAATAATGAAGAAAAATTGAATCAGAATATATTGATGACAAGATTTTTTCTAAAATAAAACTCTAGAATAGGTTTTCCTGTTTTAGAGTTTTTTTATGGTCTATTTAAGACTGAGGTATCGATTAAGATATTGGCTTCAAATTGAGTATCATCATGGTTGATAATTAAATTTCCATGATAATGGTGAATGGTGGCTTCGACTGATTTTAGTCCGAGGGCTAAGTGATTCTTTTTGCTTGATTTAAAGTGATGGGCTTGTTTTTCTATGGGCTTGTTGTGATTGTTTTTAATTGAAATAATTATGAAAACGTCTTTTTTGAAGTGAATATCAACGGATATTGACGGTTTTTGGTCTGTCGGGACGGTTTTTGTGGCTTCGGTTGCGTTTTCTAATAGATTGCCTATGATTGAACATAAATCGACTTCATTAATTGGAGATTCTTTAGGATAATTAATTTGATAATTAGTATCGATTTTATTTTCTAGAGCAATTGCATAATAATGATTTAGAAGTGAGTTAAGGGCAGCATTTTGGGTAAAAGTTTGGATGCTACTGCTGGTTGTTTTTAAGT
>JAAZEF010000050.1 GCA_012512455.1 Erysipelothrix sp. | reverse complement strand
CCAATCACCAGGGCACCAGGACAACCAAGAACTAAGATAGTAATAGCAAGTTCCACGTTCTTAGAAACAAACCAAACAATTAAGGATAAAACTAAGACCGCAGGAGTATAGTATTGAGAGAAGCGATCAATGAAACGTTCTGCCTCAGATTTAGAATCTTGTGCCTCCTCAACCAATTCAATAATTTTACCAAAAGTAGTATCCTCTCCCACTTTCAAAGCCTCAATATGTAAGGTTCCATTCTCCAAAATCGTACCCGCAAACACTTCTGATGTTATTTCTTTAGTAGATAGTTCTGACTCACCAGTAATACTCGCCTCATTAATATAGCCAGTCCCAAAGATAACTTCACCATCCACAGGAACTTTCGCACCCGTACGAACCTGAAGAATATCTCCTACTTCAACATCATCAATATCTACTTCTTCAAACTCACCATTTTCCATTTGTTTAAAAGCACTCTCAGGAGCCATTTCAACTAATTGTTTAATAGCCTCTCGAGTTTTATTAAGTGTTCTCAACTCTAAATAAGCACCAAATAGAAATAAGAATGAAACAATCGCCGACTCTTCATAGTTTCAAATAAGAAAGGCTCCAATAACCGCAATCGTCACCAGAACATCAATACTCACCACTTTCACTCGCAACGCTTGATAAGCTTGAATCGCAATCGGTGCCACTCCCAAGATAGAAGCCATAATTAAGGCTAGCTCCGCAATTCTTTCTTGTTCAAAGAGAAAGTGGGCACTAAAGGCTAGTACGATTAAGATACCACTGATAATCGTGATTGTTTTCTTTTGGCCTAAAATAAATTTCTGCATATTATCTACTCTTATCGAGTTGTTCTAACATGGTATATACTGCTTCATAACTCTCACACACATCACCTGGAACCTTATAGTGATCTGTGATCTCTCTTAAATTCTCAAAAGCTTGATCTACATTACCTTCATTCTTAATATTCTCAAACTCTTTTTGAACCTCATAAAACTCAGGATGTGTTGGCCCATGGACACGTGCCACCACCGGAACAAACATTTCTAACTTTTCCATTAATTCTTTTTTACTAACTGTTTTTGTCATATTCAATATCTCCTTTTCATCTGATGACTATAGTCTAACTCAAATTAGTCTAAAAGAAATTGACCGTCATCAAATTTATAAGAATATTTGAACAACTTGTTAAAATTAGTTAATTGTTAACGATTCTTAACAATATCCACCCACATTATTAGTTATAATTATATTGAGGAGGGATCATTTTGAATCTTTTATTATCCTACTTAATATGGTTTCTAAATAATTTCTGGTTAGGAGCCATCATTCTAGTCATCACATCAATTATCTTAATCACACTCTACAACAAGATAAAAAAGCCAAAAATCAAGATAACTTTTCCCTATTATATTATCCCCATATTCTTTATCACATCACTACTCTTCCTTTTCCTAGGACGCTATGTGACCATTCCCCTTATCTATTTCTTTGGCGAAGAAACCAATGGATTGGTCGTCTCAGTCGATAGAACCTCATCTCGCTATAATGAGCAACCCGTCTACAAACATAACGTTATTTTTTATGATATCGATGGCAAGACAATTGAAACATCCTTTAGAACTAGTGACTTCAATGTTAATCCCATCACTAATTGTGTCCGCTACCCTGGTTCAAAAGAAACCTTCACTCTACGCTATATGAAAAGTCTTCCTTCTGAATTTATTATCATTCGTGATGAGACACAACACAAACTTACAAAGCTCATCCAAGAGAGGTCAGAACTACAGAATAAAATTGAATTCGACCCTAATAACATACAATATCAACAAGAATTAGATACATTAGAAAATCAAATACAAGAACTTGAAGATGAAATAGAAGAAAAAGAAAACCAACAAATATTAGAGGGTGGTCTATCTATGGTGTCCTCATTTGATACTATTAAGTCCCTACAAAGTAATCCTAATGAAACATCACTCTTCATAGAAGCAAGGTATAGAGACCGAGGTAATTTTGTCACAAACGCACTATTTAATCTCTCATTGGATACAAAAGAATTAAACATCATCCATCCTACAGATGTCTTTGATTATCATCTAGGAGTCTTTGACAATCAATATTATTCTTATGATTCAACAGATGATCTAGTGATTATTCATGATTTAGAAACCAATACAAAAACACAACTAACTGAATTTAATACCAAAAGACAACCCTACCTCTTAAACAATTATCTCTTTGAAGATGATCATATGAGTACAACAAGTCAAGTTCTTAATCTTAAAACAAACACAACTCAGGAAATCCCACAAAAATTAGTCTCTACAATTATCTCTAGCTCAGATTGGCAGCTATTAACACCATCAAAACAGAGCTCCACAATTGAATTATTACTATCAATGAAGTCTCTTGAAGATTACCAACAATTTTTAGTTGAAACCCTCAACGATAACTCTCAAACATTCAACCATAGTAGTGCTCAAACTGGTCTTCACTTCACAGAAGGTTATGATGAAATATCTCCCACACTCACTATAATGGTAAAATACATTCTCTTTAATCAAGGATCTCAAAATATTTTAAGAGAAAATCTTCGTGATTATGCTCAAGTTGAAGTAATTGGCATAGAAGAAAATGGAGACAGTTATGGTCTAGGAGTCAATAACAGTTTAATATCCATTGTTAAAGTCTATCCAACTGGAGAAATTGAAACATTAAAGACAGATATTGAAGTCGATCATCTCAATTTCAAAAGCATCCATTTAGAGGATAGAATACTCTTAATCAATGAACAATTTATAATTGACCTTAATAAAAGGGACTTCACCATTACAATGAGTCCCTTATTGAATTGAATAAAAATGTCACTTAAACTAAAACTTTATCAGACAACCTAATGGTTATAAAGATACAAAGTGCACTACTCACAATCAGTACTATCAAACCAGACCATAGGGTTAACTGTGAAGTCTGCGCAATAATGCTTAAACTACCATCAACCACAGCTCCCGCATGAAGATATGAAGTTGGTAAAAGATAAGTGAAGCTTCCTAGAGTACCATTCATTGCTAGTGTGCAACCACCAGCTAAGATAATTAATACAAAGGACAATAATGCGAGTCGGTTCTTAATAATCACAGAACACATGACAGTAAAACTTAAGGAGAATAGAAGTCCTGTGATAAACAAAGGTATACTCTTAAACCAATAGGTAGTAAGATTCATAAAGTCATAGTCGACCCCAAGCTTAAATCGTCCATTGATCGCATCAGGTATAAATCTTAGATACTCAAGAATTGGATAATCATAGTTTCCAATACCTCCGACAATCGTTGATAACACAAAGAGAAAGATAAAGATGCTTCCTACAAATAGTGAACCTACAAGAATTGAAGCTAAAATCTTATTTTTAGTAATCGTCGCTTTAGATTGAGGTTGGGTTAGTAAGAAAGATAAATGATCACCTTGTTCCTTTTCTAATGAGAAGCCACTACCAAAGAATAGAACAGCTAACATAATGAGCACAATATCAAAGTAATAGCTCATAGAGAAGCGATGCCATCCATTGAGTCCTGTGATAATTGCTGGAGTGAATGAATATTCCATTTCCATTTTAGATTGAATATCAACAAACTCATCATAGACTGTGTTGATTTTATAAGTACCTACGATTGGACGAATTTCTCTGTCACGTAATAATTGATTAAAATCCATGGTCGCATTAAATGAAAAATCACTTGGTTTTCCTGCGACATATTGAGGTGATACAACAGGTGACCCATCACCTGTTTCAACTCCTTGATTAAATGCTCTTCTAATTTCTGGAGTAATTGTCCTATAAAAGGAAGTTGAGTTTTGTTCATCATAATATCGTTTAAAGTTAGTGTAGGTTTTCAATGTATTTTCAGAGGAGGTTAGAAAGTCAGAAACACTCTGTCTTTGGTTAGAATACATCCGTGCTTCTTCCTCAGATAAACTACCACTATTAAGAAGTTCATCAACTTCTTTAAGCTCTTCTTCATAATTGACAACTTCTTCTTCTAAGAGTTGAATAAGTCCATTATCACCTAAATATTCATCTACAAGCTTTTGATCATCAACGATGACCTGAATAAATATCAAACTAAGAATGACACTAATGGTTAAGAGCGCAATCTTGAGTGGAAAAGCAGAAGCTGTTTTTTTAACTTCAAATCTAAGGGCTTCATTTTTAATGAATTTCCATTCAAACTCTTTAGAAAATAGCTTTGATTTTACATATCCTTCTTGTCTGAAAACATATAAGGTAATTACTAAGAATACTAGACTCAAGCATAGGGGAACTATTAAAATTTTATACCGTTGAGCTATAGTTTCAACATGAATTGCCATACCTGAATGATGAATTGACCGTGTTCCCATAATCAGTGTTCGATAGTTGAGTGCATATAATGGATTATACCATTGTTGTAAGGAGTCACTGCCCTGAGTAAGTATACTTAATACAATAATTACAAATAATGTCATCAAAGTACTCAAAATGGGACGCTTTGTGAAACCACCAATTAATAGCGCAATTGAAAACACGAATAAACTTAATACTAAGAATGTAATAACACCATAAATCAAATACAACCATGTTGGAGTAATGATATTTTCAAATCCAACAGTTCTTATTGGAAAATCAAAACTTCCTATACCATCTTTAAAGAAGATACTATAAATCAATACGGTTAATATCGCTATAACGACATAACTTATCGCTAGTAAACCAAAGGAGATTAACTTACTAAAAATTAAACTTGTCTTTTTCTTTGGTTGAAGATAGTGATTAACTACCGTTGAGCTCAAAATTTCTTGAGGCAAAGATTGAGTAACTAACACTAATAACACTATCAGTGGAATAATGCCTAATAACTCCTCCAAATTATAACGAAGAACCATCGCAGCGGTTGTTCCAGTATTTTTAAACATGCTTCCTTCTTCAAAAACAACATCATGTTCTAAAATATATTCAGTTTCTTTTATCTCCCAATTAATTCCCGGCAATGATTCTTCATTAAATGATAAGTCAAACTTCTTTATAAATGACTGCATTTCATCAAGATACTTTTGTTTTGCTAGGACGTGATTGTGTCTTTGTTGGATGTCACCAACAATCCACTCTGGATTGTAGTCCTCATCTTCTCGCATTCTATCGGATAATTCGTAATACTCATTAAACATTTCGGTTCTTGTTTCATCTGGATCAAGATACATACTTTGAGAGTACAAAGGAAGGATTATGTCATTATAAAGAACATCCATGGCTCCTGTTTTATACTCCTTTAAGGGTGTAAAGAAATAGGGATTGTCTACTGTTTGGACACTCCAAACACCCATAATAATGGCTAACAAAGAGATGAGTAAAAAGGCCTTTTGTTTAAAAAGTTTTTTGATTTCAAAAGTAATTTGTCTCATGTCCTAGACCTCTATTTCTTTGAAAATAGCTTCGTAGCGCTCTTGGGCACCTACCACACGCTTGGACATATCCTCTACAACAATATTATGTTCTTGAAGTGTATTTATTAACCACTGTAAATTAGGCTCAGAGGATGTATATATTAAGTAATTTTCTTCCATAAGTAAATGTTTATGGGTATTAGTAAGAGGTATTACCCTCTCTAAATCATTAGTAGCAACCTTTAATTGATAACGAGTTTTTTGATATTCACTAATGTCTTCCTCAATGACTTCACCATCTTTTAAAAATAAAATATTCGATGTGATAAAATCAATCTCACTTAAGCTATGCGATGATAAAAGAATTGTCACTCCTTTTTTTGATAAAGTGTTCAATAGAAGACGAACATCCATGACACTTGTTGGATCAAGACCAGTCAATGGTTCATCAAGTAATAAAACCTCAGGATGATTCATAATCGACATCGCAATTAAAAGGTGTTGTTTCATTCCCAATGAATAGGTGGAGGTTTTATTTCTTACATACTCACTGATACCAATTTGATTCACCACTTCATCAATTCGCTCTTTTGGTAACTTCTGCATACTCTGAATGTATTTTAAATGATCATAACCACTAAGATATGGATATAAGACTGTATTATCCTTTAAGTAAGCTACTTTCTTAAACACATTAGGATCACTGTTTTTCATCCCTAAGAGTTCAACGGTTCCTGAATCTGCCTTCAATAAATTTGTCATAACATTTAGAAGGGTAGTTTTACCACTTCCATTTGGTCCTACTAATGCTAAAATATTTGGTTCATTAATTTCAAATGTAATCCCCTTCAATACTTTATGATTACCATAGGATTTAACTATGTTGTCAACTTTCAATAGGCTCATGTTGAATACCTCACTTTCGTTCTGTTATTAAAAGGCTATTTAATAGCAGAGGAAGATGTTGAATTAATAATTAATATCTAATAATCATTTCCCATAGGATCTATACTAGGATCATAGTGAATATAACCTTCATAGGTTGCAACCCAATACTTCATTAAACTATTCCAGACTAGATTGGTCCTAGAGATATTACCCTTATAAACTTTACCATTTTGATATCTTACTGCTGTTGTAATTTTTGGTACATCTTCCATGTTCATGTTAGTGTAATATTTCACTTCAGTAACAAAAATTTTATCATTCAAAACCACACTATTCTCGTGCTCTAACTGTTCAAATTGTGCCACTATTGGACTTGAGACAAAGACACCCACAACAAGAATAAATAGAGTTAGTAAAGTTAAAGTCTTTTTATTCCTCATGTAATTATACTCCTTTCGTTTTATTTTGTCCTAAAACTTACAACTTCTATTTATCTTCCTCTGATTATATTGTATATTCAGTAGTGTATTAAAGCAAATTTATATGAAAATTAATTCAATATGACTCTGAAACAATTTTCATTAATAAATACGACTCCTTCACTCTGATCAGACTTTCACTCCATAACTATAATGTACCCAACATAAAGAAAAAACTCCCACATAAGTGAGAGTTTAATAAGTTGATAATCGTTATGATTAACGTTTTGAGAACTGTGGAGCTCTTCTAGCCTTCTTAAGACCATATTTGTAACGCTCTTTAGCACGAGCATCACGAGTCAAGAAGCCTTCTGATTTAAGTAATGAACGATAATCATCACTTGCCTCAAGTAGTGCTCTAGAAATTCCATGACGCATAGCTCCAGCCTGACCTGTAAAGCCTCCGCCATAGACATTAACCATGACATCAAATGCATTAATAGTATCCGTAACCTCAAAAGGTGAGCGGACAACCATTTTTAATGTTTCCAACGGTAAGTATTGATCAATATCTCTACCATTGATAGTAATCACACCAGTACCAGGAGTCAAGTAGACACGAGCTACGGATGTTTTACGACGACCAGTTCCTTGATAAGTAACTGTTTTAGTTTTCTTAGCCATTCAATCCTCCTTAGCCCTTAATCTTCAACTCAACAGGTTGTTGAGCTTGGTGTGGGTGATCTGAACCCTCATAAACAAATAAATGTTTACGTTGTTTGTCTCCAAGTTTTGTGTGAGGCAACATACCTAACACAGCCTTTTCGACCCATTGAATAGGATATCTTTCACGCATTGTACGAGTAGAACGTGTCTTAAGACCGCCTGGATATCCAGTATGACGATAATACATTTTCTTAAATTCTTGGTCACCACTAACGACCGCTTTTTCAGCATTCACGATAATGACATAATCTCCTGAGTCCACATGAGGTGTATAAGTCACCTTATGTTTACCACGAAGAATTGTTGCCACCTCTGAAGCTAGACGACCTAGAGTTTGACCTTCTGCATCGACAATATACCATTGACGAGTGACAGTACTTGGTTTGGCCATTGTTGTTTGGCGCATGTTATTTCCTCCTAACCAAATGTAGTTTCCGGGGCTACAATTGGCATAAGTGCCATGTATTATAATACGTTTTAAAGCGCTCATAGTCAAGTAAAATCGCTTTTGACTGCAATAAAATTGTTAGTTTCAATTCCATTTTGACCTAGCAATTAACATAAACCATGCTATAATGTATAAAGGATACAGTATCCAGAGGTAAAACATGACACATTTAAGAGAACTTAATCTAAATAACCCCCAAGATGTCCAAAACCTAAGCGATTTTCTCTTAGGTTTTAATCTTCAATTAGACGATATCGACTATGGAGTCATTATCGAAAAGGATACCCAAATTATTGGATCATGTTGTAAACTAAAAAATGTTCTAAAATGTTTCGCCATCTCAACCCAACACCAAGGAGAATCACTAACCAACCAACTTCTCACCCAAGTAACTTATCAAGCATTCAACGAAGGATATCTCCATACCTTTATTTACACTAAAGCTAACAACTTAAATATATTTAAATCATTAGGCTATGAAGAAATTGTCACAATTAATGATGTATCATTTTTAGAAAAAGGACATATTAACCTTCATGCTTATTTAGAAACCACCCAACAACAATATCATCTTTTCAATAAGGAATATGGAGCTATCGTCATCAACGCTAATCCCTTCACACTAGGACACCAATATTTAATAGAACAAGCTTCTCAACAATGTTCACATCTCTTAATCTTTGTCGTCTCCGAAGACATCTCTTTCTTTAACTACAAAGATCGCTATCAATTAATTAAAGAAGGTACTAATCATCTTACAAATGTTACACTATTACCCTCCAGTCATTATGTCATATCACAAGCAACCTTCCCCAATTATTTCTTAAGAGAACCCAAAAAAGCCTTTGAACTTTATGCCTCAATCGATATCACTATCTTCGCAAAATATATCGCCAAAAAATTCAATATAACACAACGTTTTGTCGGTGAAGAACCACTTGATATCATGACTAATCAATACAATACAATGATGAGTCATTTACTAGAAGAACATGGGATAAATTTACATATAATACCAAGAAAATCAAATGAAACAGGAGTCATCAGTGCCTCTAAGGTACGACTTTTACTCAAAGAGCAGCGATGGGAAGAAATACAACAACTTGTACCCTTAACCACCTTTAATTACTTAAAGAATAATCCACAACTAATTCAACAATTACAAAATTATGACAAGCAACATTAAAGACGCACTAACTCTTTTAGAAACAAGAGAACAACGTGCTATAAAACAGAAAACTCTTTTAAAACAAGGAATACCACTAGTCGTCATACGAGCCAATTATCCAGGAACTCACAAATTAAATGCCCACACCACTATTGTAGTCAGCTTGTTAGCTCATGAAATAACACAACGTTATTCCATTGTTCATAAAGAAATAAGTTGTACTGAAGAGGGACTCATTACCTATCTCTTAATTGATGAAGACCCATATAAAATTAAACAACAAATGATAAAACTTGAAGAGAATCATCCCCTTGGAAGACTTTCCGACATCGATATTATTACTCAAGATAAAATATTGAGTCGCCACGATAGTCAACAACCACCACGAAGGTGTTATCTATGTAATGACAATGCACACATCTGTAGTCGATCTCAAAAACACTCCATAGATGAAATCCAAACCTATTTTAAAAATAAGATAGAAACGTTTTGTCAAAGCAAAATAAGTACTATGGTTTATTTCTCTCTGATTAGCGAACTATGTCTTCATCCAAAATTTGGACTCGTCACACCCTACACCAATGGATCACATGACGATATGGATTTCGAACTCTTTATCACTAGTGCCCTCACAATCTGTCCCTATTTCGATAAGGTAGCACTCATACCTATCGTTGATGATTACCAACATATGTTTCAAGAATTAAGAGTGTTAGGCCTTCAGATAGAAGAAGCTATGTTCAATAGCACCAACCAAGTAAATACCCATAAAGGAGCCATTTTTTTATTTTTACTCCTAATTATGGGACTACGCCTAGGTCCTGATATTAAAGATAATATTCAAAGATTATCACAAAGTCTCACCCAAGACTTCCAGGATATTAAAGACAAGCATCAACTAACTCACGGTGAAATCATCTATCAAGAGTTAGGAATCAAAGGAGTCAAAGGATTCGCACTTAATGGATTTGATTCACTATTTGAAATCTATGTTCCCTTCTATCAACAATGTGAACATGATCCACAACTAAAAACATTACTAAAAATCATGAGTCACTGTGAAGACACCACAATTATTCATCGCAAAGACTTAAATACACTACACTGGCTCCAAACACAAGCCAATAACGTACTCAATAACCAACTGTCAATATTAAAACTAGACCAACAGTGCCAACACAATAACCTAAGTCCTGGTGGCAGTGCCGATATTTTATCACTCGTGATTTATTTAGATATATTAAAAAACAAGGAGGAAAGATCCATATGAAAATTGAGAACAACGCACAAGCCGGAACTCTCGAATCCAGTGATGTTTACGTCACTATTTTAGCAAACCCAAACGATACCATAGATATTCAAATCAAAAGTATCGTCTACCAACAATTTGGACAACAAATTTATCAAGTTGCCCAAGATACTCTTTTAGATTTAGGAATCACATCTTGCATTCTACTTCTAGAAGATAAAGGAGCTCTTGATTTTACCATCAAAGCCAGAATAGAAAGTGCAGTACAAAGAAGCATATGTTAAGAAGAACCACACTTTTTATGCCAGGAAACAATCCGGCAATGTTATTATCATCCAGTGTCTTAGGTGCCGATAGTGTCATCCTTGATTTAGAAGATGCTGTGGCACTCAATCAAAAAGATTCCGCACGAATTTTAGTCCGCGAAGCCATCAAAAATCTCGATTTCTCTAATGTCGAAGTCATGGTCCGCATCAATCCAGTAGGCACACCTTATTGGAAAGAAGACTTACAACAAATCATACCCGTTAAACCTGATATCATCATGATACCCAAAGCCACCAAAGATGATGTGATAGCCGTTGAAAAACTCGTCAAAGAACTAGAACAACAACATCAACTTAGTACGCCTGTTCGCTTTGTACTCATCGCTGAAACGGCCTATGGCGTCGAAACTATCGTCGATACACTAAAAGCCAGTCAACGAATTGATGGTGTGCTTTTAGGCGCAGAAGATTTCACCACTGATATGGAAATCATGCGCACTAAAGAAGGACAAGAAATTGAATATGCTAGAAACAAGATCGCTATCTCAGCCAAAGCATTCAATATTCAAGCCATCGACACACCCTTCACTGATGTTAATGATTTTGAAGGACTCAAAAAAGATACTCAACATGCTAAAGCTTTAGGCTTCACCAGCAAAGCACTCATTAATCCACGACAAGTAGACGTTGTACACGAAGTGTTTTCACCAAGTGAAGAAGAAATCAATAACGCCAAAGCCATTTTATTAGAACAAGAAAAAGCTCTCTCCAAAGGACTCGGAGTCTTCTCCTTTAAGGGTAAAATGGTCGACCAACCCATTATTGTCAGAGCCCAAAAAACCATGCAATTAGCTAGAAAGCTGGGATTAGAATGATTAAAAATAGTCTCGATAGAATTGTCCCCTTCAATCCATATGAAGGAGTTCAAAAAGTAAAAACTACCACCTTTATCTCACCTAAAAAAGATAAAACATACGATTATGATAAATATAGTGAAGATTTAGACAAACTACTACAAGAATTAAATCTACACGATGGAATGACCTTCTCCTTTCATCATCACTTAAGAAATGGTGACTTTGTCCTCAACATGGTCATGGAAAAAATTGCTGCACTTGGTATCAAAGATATTACCATCTGTGCCAGCTCGCTCTTCCCTGTCCATCAACCATTAGTTAAAATGTTCGAAGAAGAAATAGTCACTAAAGTCTATTCCGCCTATATCTCAGGACCCGTCGCTTTAGCCATCAGTGAAGGTAAAGTAAAAGATGTTTGTGTGATGCACAGTCATGGCTATCGCTCCACCATGTTACAAACTGGTGAAGTCAAAGTTGATGTTGCTTTCATCGCTGCTCCAGGCTCGTCTAAAGAAGGTAATTTATCAGGAAGTGAAGGACCCTCCAGTTGTGGTGTCCTTGGATATGCGGTGGCGGATGCCCATTTCGCAAAGAAAGTCGTCGCCATAACTGATCACATCTGTGAACCAAAAGATATCGAAATACCAAAAGAATGTGTCGATTATGTCGTCAAAGTAGACCGTATCGGTGACCCTCAAGGAATTGTTAGTGGAACTACTAAAATCACTAAAGATCCAGTAGGCTTACGTATCGCTAAGATGACCGCTCAGCTTATGAAAGCCACAGGACTTCTCAAAGATGGCTTCTCATTTCAAACAGGCGCAGGGGGCATCTCATTAGCAGTCGCTAAAGAAGTCAGAGACATTATGGTCCAAGAGAACATTAAAGGTGGCTTTGCTAGTGGAGGAACCACTTCTTATCTGACCAATATGTTACAAGAAGGACTCTTTAAAAACATTTATGATGTCCAATGCTTTGAATTAGACGCTGTCGAATCCATCAGAAATAATCCCAATCACAAAAAGATATCAGCCTATGACTATGCCGATATCCTCAATGAAAACAATGTAGCTAACAAACTAGATTTTGTTATTCTAGGGGCCAGTGAAATCGACTTAGACTACAATGTCAATGTCAGTACTGGAACCGATGGGACCATCTTAGGCGGAAGTGGTGGACACTCAGATACAGCTGCCGGAGCCAAATTATCAATTATTGTCTCCAAACTTGTCAGTTCAAGAATCTCTGTCCTCACCAAAAGAGTTACCACCGTCACCACACCAGGTGAAACCATAGATGTACTCGTTACCGATCGTGGTATTGCTATCAATCCTCGACATCAAGAGTTAATAGCTCACTTAAAAGAGACCACTCAATTGCCCATTAAAACCATGGAAGAACTCTATGACATCGCCATCTCACTCACAGGTCAACCCGCAAGTGTAAAATTAAGTGATGAAGTAGTAGCTCTTAGTCAATATCGAGATGGTACCATCATTGATGTCCTATACAAAACAACATAAGAAAAGACGAATTTCTCGTCTTTTTTTAGGCATTAAAATACTCAAAGATGTAAGCATCCAACCATTTCATATACGTTGGATGTTCTTTATGAACTACCCACCAACAAATCTTAGCCCCCAATAGCTTATTAATGATCAGGGAAGGATTCTTAAGTGAAGACTTCACATTCAATGCAATGAAATGTGGTCTGGTTAACCAATGAAAAACCATCGAGTTTATTAAAAATCCTAATAATAGATTATCATATTGTTTTATGGGCATAATCAACTGACCCCGCATCACATCAGATGCGTTTTTTCTAAACCAAAATACAATTCTAGGATCAAAAGACTCAATAGAATAAGAACCTTCATAGTCACTTAAAATCTCATAGACTTTAGAAGCCAATAGTTTATTCTGTGAACCAGATTTTAATTCAACGATTAAATCAACTCGTCCAGCCACTAACTCTAAGACTTCCTGTAAGGTCATTATATTAAATTCTTTTAATTCTTCGCTATTTAAATTACTTACTTTGATATCTCTATGATGTAATCTTTCAAGGTTATCATCATGATAAACAACCACAGTGTCATCTTTTGACAATCTCACATCGAGTTCAATGCCATAACCTTGTTTAATCGCAAGCTCAAAAGCTTGAACACTATTCTCTAACACACTTTGGTCCTCACTGTGATGACCGCGATGTGTATATTTTTTTTGAACAAACTCTTTTCTTCTAAACGATGGCGCAATCAAGAAAAGATAAATGACAAGAATAACTAAGATATAAATCATTTAGTTTTCGTACTGACTAACTGTAGTATCCCCATGTTTAACTTGTGACATCGTCACCATCGCCAAAGCCACAAATAATGTCGCATAAGGAAACAATATTTCATAACCAATTAAATCAAATAAGACACCACTTAAAATCGGTGTTATTATTTGAGCAGACATTGAAAACGTATAATAAAGACCCGTATATTTACCCACATCACCAGCTTTAGCCATCTCTAAGACCATCGGTAAAGAGTTTACATTAATAGCTGCCCATGCTGTTCCGGCCAGTACAAAGTTAACATACATTAAAGGATTAAACGATGAATAAAGACCCGCTGTAAAGAACACAACTGCCAATAAAATAACACCCGCAATTATCGTTTTCTTACGACCAATCTTCGAAGAAATTTGACCCACAGGAATAAAGCTTATTATTGCTCCCACATTTGCTACCAACAAAATCGCTGACGCCTGAGAACCCTCCAAGCCAATCTGAATTGTCGCATAACGTGAAAACGCTGAAATAACCGCATTATAACCCATAAACCATAAAGAAATAGACAATAGAATAAAAGCCAAAGAACGCTTCACTTCTTTAGGTAATTCTTGAGTTGTTTCATCTTCCTCAATTTCTTCAACACCAAATGATTTAGTATCATCAGCCATCTCTTTTGCCCATTGATTCTCTTTAATAGTCACAATCATAACTACTAAGCCCAATGTCATAAAGCCTGCAATCAATAAGAAGACTGGATAATATCCAATTTCCGTAGGATCCAATAATGTCAGACCCGCTAAAGCAACCACACCACCAATTGCACCCATCAAGTTAATAATCGCATTACCTTTAGAACGCAAAGGCTTCATGGTCACATCTGGCATCAATGCCACTGCTGGTGAACGATAAGTCGCCACACAGATTAGAACTACCCCTAAGGCCACAATAAATAGAATTAAATTCTTTTGATCCGCAAAGAACGGTAAGGCCAACATCCCAATAACGGTCGTAATAGTACCACCAATTATAAAGGGCATTCTTTTACCAATTTTGGTCATCGTCTTATCAGAAAGAGCACCAAAGAAAGGTAACAAAAATAATGCTAGAATGTTATCTAATGACATAATAACACCTGAAAAAGTGTCAGAAGCCCCTAAGTCATTTTTTAACATCAGTGGAATCGCAAAATCATACAATTGCCAAAAACTAGAAATAGTCATAAAGGCAATACCCACCAAAATGGTTCGTTTTACATTTAATTTCATTCTTTCCTCCAGTTATTTACTAACAACTTCATTCTATCATAAACAATCACTACTTAAATTAAGAATGCGTCAAGAATTCACCATTAACTGGTAATAACACATATCATGAAACTTCCCAAATTTATAACCAACCTCATAAACAATTCCCCTAAACTCAAAACCAAAACGTTCATGAATAGCAATACTCGCCTCATTAGTCGATGTTATTTCTGAAACTATGGTATGAACATCTTGACGCTTTTTAGCAATATCAATTATTGCTCTCATCAAATCACTGCCATAGCCCTCTCCCCTATTATTCCAATCTAAATAAATACTCAGATTCACACTATAGAGATAACCATCATCACTTCCAAAAGGTGACAAGGTCGCATAGCCCACTAATTTATTATCAATTTCATACACAAGAATTGGATTATTCTCTAGATGAGACTCATACCACTGCCTTCTTTGTTTCACACTCTGAGGATCAATATCATAGGTAGCGCTACTATTTTTAATCGCATCATTATAGATTTGGGTCATCGCTTTAAGATCTTCTTTAGTCGCATATCGTATCATAATTCTCACTCCCTTGTTTTCATTGTAACAAAAAAAGATGATCATCACGATCATCTTTTCTAGTTATTCTTTCATTTTTGGATCTAAAGCATCCCTTAACCCATCACCTAATAAGTTTAAGGCCAAGATAGTAATCATTATCGCAATACCTGGAAAGGTCGTTAAATGAGGAAAATCTCTTAAATAAGGACGACCATCACTTAACATTGCACCCCACTCAGGTCGAGGAGGCTCAAGACCAAGTCCCAAGAAACCAAGGGAAGCAGCCGAGAGAATCGCACTAGCCACACCCAATGTCGATTGAACAATTACCGGTGCCAAAGTATTAGGTAAAATATGTCTGATGATAATAGCATGATTACGCAGACCTAAAGCACGAGAAGCTTCAATAAACTGTTCCTCTTTCAACGATAAAACACTCGCTCTCATAATACGAGCAAACTGAGGAATCGAACCTATCCCTACCGCAATCATTACATTAGTCAAACCACCACCAAGTGATGATACAATCGCAATCGCTAATAACATACTAGGAATCGCTAACATGATATCGACAATTCTCATCACTATACCATCAAAGAGACCACCAATATATCCAGCTAAAGCTCCTAAAATACCACCAACAATTAAGGCAATACCAACTGAAATAAGACCCACTCGTAAGGAAACACGAGAACCATAGACCACACGAGAGAAGATATCTCGTCCAAAGTTATCAGTTCCAAACCAATGGACACTGCTAGGTTTAGCAAACGTATTATTTAAATCTTGTTGAGCAAATGGAAATGGAGCTACAAAGTCAGCAAATATTGCCACGATAATTAAAACTACGATAACTATCAATCCCACCACAGCAAGTCTGTTTTTACGTAGACGAATCCACATTTCTTCCCAAGGACCAATAGTCGCATAAATGTTTGTTTGTTTGTTTTTTCTCTTAAACATAAACACCCACTCCTAATTGTATTGGCCACGGATCTTAGGATCCAAGAAGCCATACGCAATATCTACTATTAAATTGATTACCGTGAAGGTCAGCGCAATTAAGATAACACCACCTTGTACGACCATCATGTCACGAGTCCTAATTCCCTGTACAATCATAGAACCCAAACCAGGAATACCAAAGATAGATTCGGTTAAGACCGCTCCACCTAATAGTGCCCCAAACTGTAGACCAATGACAGTGACCACAGGAATTAAAGCATTACGTAACGTATGTCGATTTACAACAATCAATTCATGTAACCCTTTAGCACGTGCTGTCCGAATAAAGTCTTGTCGATGTACTTCCAACATACTAGAACGAGTCATCCGCGCAATAATAGCAGCAGACCCTGTCCCTAAGGTAATAGCTGGCAGTATCATTTGTTGCCATGTGTTATAACCCGAGGATGGTAACCACCCCAGAGTCAGTGAAAACAATAGAATCAGTAACATCCCCTGCCAAAATACCGGCATTGAGACGCCCAATAAGGCCACAAACATCGACACATTATCAACCCAAGTATTTTGCTTAATAGCAGAAATTACTCCTAAAGGAATTCCAATACCTACCGCCACCACAATACTAGTTACTGCCAGTTTAATGGTATTGGGATATCGAGATTCAATCTCTTGGTTGACGGGTCGATTAGTTAAATAGGAACGACCTAAGTCACCTTCTAAGAAAACACCTTTTGTATAACGAAAATATTGAGTCATAAAAGGATCATTAAGACCCATTTCTTCACGTAATTGTTCCAATTGTTCACCTGTCGCTTGTTCTCCTAGAATCATTCGCGCAGGATCTCCTGAAGAAAAATGCATTAAAGAAAAAATAATAAATGTGACCGCAAATAACACTGGGATCACCAAAATAATTCTTTTAAAAATATAGCGAATCACATCATCCACAACCTTTCAATAAACAGAAGGGTCAATCATCAAGATTGACCCTCTAGACACATTAATTAGTAACGCTAACCGTATCGAGACGGTGGTGACCAGCAGGATGCTGTTTGAAGCCTTCTACATTGTTACGAATACCTGACACGTTCTCACCAATCCAAGTAAAGATCCATGGGGCATCATCACGAATGATTTCTTGAGCTTCTTTATAAGCTGCTAATCGATCATCTTGATCAGCCGATGAACGACCTAGATCAAGTAGTCTGTCAACATCACTGTTGTCATAGAACTGTCTGTTTCCAGCCTCACCATGTTGTGAGCTATGGAACAGAGCGTAGAGTCCATAATCCGCATCTGCGGTAACAGTAGACCAACCAAGAATAAACATGTCATGTTTACCTGCAGCTGTATCTTCTAAGTATTGACCCCACTCAACGATTTCAACTTCAACTGTAATACCAACTTCAGCAAGTTGACTTTGTACAATAGTCGCAATATCAATACGTTGTTGGTTTTCATTTGTCCAAAGCGTAGTAGTAAAGCCATCCGCAAATCCAGCATCAGCCAATAATTCTTTCGCCTTTTCAATATCTTGTTCATATTCAACTAAATCAGTGTTAGCACCAAATACGTTAGGTCCTAAAGGTCCCTTTGCCGGTGAACCAACACCTTGATAAACTGTTTCAACAACAGCATTCATATCAAGAGCATAGTTGATCGCTTGACGTACTCTTACATCATCAAATGGTTCTTTTTGAGTATTAAAACCAATATATGTTGTAGAGAGGTTCGCATCTCTAAGTAGTTCTAAATTCTCATCATCTTCAACACGTTTCACATCGGAAGGTTGAATGTCATAAGCAATATCCAGTTCACCAGTCTCTAATTGGACGGTACGAACTGAGTTTTCAGTAACAACCTTAAAGACAACATTCTTAGTCTTAGGAGCATCGCCCCAGTAGTCTTCATTCTCAACTAGCGTAATACTATCGCCAGTAGTCCAAGATACAAACTTGTAAGGTCCAGTTCCCACAGGATTTAGACCGTAGTCTTCGCCACCTTCAGTGACCGCTTTTTCATTAAGAATCGCTGCGGCAGGGTGAGCCAAGTGTGTCAATAGTGGACCAAAAGGTTCTGAAGTGCTAACACGAACAGTATGTTCATCAACAACTTCTACACTACTAATCGCACCAACAATATGGGATATATTTGCAGATTCTTTACCACGTTCAATAGTAAATTTAACATCATCTGCGGTTAGTGCTTCACCATTCGTGAATTTAACATCTTCACGGAGTTTAAACTCAAAGGTTAAGTCATCAACTTGTTCCCATTCTGTCGCAAGACCTGGTTCTAATTCAAGCTCTTCAGTTTGAACTAGCAATGTATCATAAATCTGTTTCGTCACTCGAGATGACGGTTGGTCATTGGTCGCATGGGGATCGAGGCTAACAGCGTCGCCACCCATACCGACAGTAAGAGTATCTTTAACATCGCCATTGCCATTATCACCTGTAGAGCAAGCACTCACAAATAGGAGCAAGGCTAGCGCTATCATAAAGATACGTACTAGTCTTTTATTCATAAAAATCCTCCTTGTATATCCCTCTTTGGAATATTTACCCAAGTATATTGCAAATATTTTCATAAGTCAATAAAAGTATTTACATTTAATGAGTGATTATGACGATTTCTTACATTCTCTTACATTTACATTAAAAAAAGACTCCAATCAAGAAGTCTTCCTAAAGCCATACATAATAGTCCAAAGCGACAACAATATCCCTAACAAAATCAAAATATAGCCCGGATTTCCTAACCAACTTGAGAAGGTCTCCATCGGAAATCCTGGTGCTGGATAATTAAGAAATAAAAAGTTGGTATTCCATAATTTATTAAACACATATATCCCTGACGCATAGAGTGCAAAGATCGTCGCCACCGCTAATATGTTTTTACGCTGAGGATGTAAATCATGACCCGCTAATAACATAATGACATAGACTGCCATCATCAAGTGAACAATCCAACTCTGCAAAGTAAAGATATTCCACTGATATTGATGACTCCAATCCAGAAACAATAAGGAAACAATCGCTCCAGGCAAAGACAGCATATAAATCGCATCACTCAATCTAGCGTTAGGACGCCATGCATGATAGGACACCAAGAATACAGACATTCCACACAGATGTAGTGGTAACTCCGATAAGTGAAAGCCAATCGTAATATTAGAAGCACTTATTCGTATCACTTGTGACAACAGGACAATCGAAGCGACTAACCAACGTATAGATTGACGTCGTTTTTGATCACTCTTAACATACCACACACTAAAGAACACAATAACTAAAGTACAGACTAACAAATAAATAAAATGGGTCAATGAAAATAAATCATAACCCGCACTGCTTTCCATTAAAGAAGGATGAACAAAGAATTTTTCCATAAGAAACACCTCCGTTAAAACTATTTTATTTTAATATTTTACTTTCATCAAGGTTAAGCCTTCCGGAGGCGCATTATAAATCACTAACCCTTTTTCCTTAGCCAATAAAAATTCTTCAATTACATTCTCATCTAATTTATGAAGTCCCACATTAATCAAAGTCATCACAATCATTCGTATCATATATCTAAGAAAACCACTTCCGATAAACTCAATATGAAGCTGACTACCTACAATCTTAAATTGTATCGAATATATTGTACGCACTTGATTATTAATTACTTCCAAAGGAGTCGTGTTAAACGATGTAAAGTCATGAGTACCTATTAAGACCTGAGCACTCTTTTCCATCATAGTTACATCCAAACTCTTATTAAGTTGATAGACATGGTTTCTTTCAAATAGTTGATAGTCGCCCATTTCAATATGATACTGATAGACCTTAGCCTTCGCATCTTTTCGTGCATGAAAAGAATCATCCACTTTCTCTATACTCTTAATATGAATACCATCCACCAACTGATTATTTATCGCTAATGGAAATCTATCAATAGGAATATTGAGCTCACTATCAAAGTGAAACACCTGACCCAAAGCATTAACACCGCGATCTGTACGACCAGAGCCTACAATTGATACTGGCTTCTTTTCCATTCTCGATAGTGTCTGTTCAATACTATCTTGAACCGTTATTCCATCAACTTGAGTCTGCCAACCCTTAAATAGAGAACCTTCATAGGCCACAATTGCTTTATAACGACTCACAGAATCCCCAATACAATAATTGCTAGTAAAACAATAGTACAGCCACTTAAAAAGACATAGTCATGTTGTTTAATTTCTAATTGTTTATAACGGGTACGAGTTCTGCCTGGTGAATAACCTCTTGCTTCCATCGCATCCGCTAAATCTTCAGCTCTTTGAAAAGCTGACACAAACAAAGGAACAATTAATGACAGAATACCAACTATACGTTCCTTTAGACTACCTTCTTGAAAATCAACACCTCGTGAGGACTGAGCCTTCATAATTCGGTTAGTTTCATCAATAAGAGTTGGAATAAAACGTAAAGCAATTGAAATCATCATTGCGATTTCATGAGCTGGAACCCCAAATCGCTTTAATGGTTTCAATAAGTCCTCAATACCTAAAGTCATGTCTAAAGGTTTAGTTGTGGTCGTTAAGATTGTCGTTACGACTATCATCAAGACTAAACGAATTCCAATATATGCTGTTTTACTTAAGGCATCACTATAAATTTTAATAAAACCTAAATCGAGTAAAAGACGACCTGTCTTGGAAACAAAGATATTAATAACTAATAAAAATAACATCATAAATAGCATAGGTTTAAATGAAGTAATAATAAATTTAAATGGAATCTTAGAGATGACTAGTACACCTATAACCACAAGACTCAAAAGGGCATAACCTATCCAACCTGATGGAATGAAGATAGCGACTAACATAATGATCATGCCAATAATCTTGAAGCGAGGATCAATTTTGTGCATCCAAGAGTCTAATGGTAAGTAACGACCTAACGCAATATTATCCATGGGTGACCTCCTTGAAGACAGCTTCTACTAATTCCTCTAGTGTATAAATTTGTTTAGAGAGTCTTATTCCTTTTTCTATTAAAGCATCACGCATCGCAATAACTTTAGGAACCACTAAGCCTAAATCATTTAATAATTGAGCATTTTCAAATAAAGAATATTTATCATTATGATAAATCATTTTCCCTTTATCCATGACCACAACATTGTCCGCATAACGTAACACATGATCCATATCGTGAGTTACCAATAAAATAGTGGTTGAACGCTCTTTATTTAAATCTAAAAAGAGTTGCATCATAGCTAATGTACCTTGAGGATCTAGTCCAGCTGTTGGTTCATCGAGTACTAAGATTGATGGATTGGAGGCAATAACACCCGCAATCGCGACACGACGTTTCTGACCACCTGATAACTCTAGTGGTGATTGATCGTAATAGTCTTCTTCTATACCAACTAATGTTAGGGCTTCTTTTGCGAGGATGGTCGCTTCTTCTTCACTTTTACCAAAGTTTTTAGGACCAAACATCACATCTTTAAGAATAGTTTCTTCAAAGAGTTGTGCTTCAGAGAACTGAAAGACTAAGCCTACTTTTTCTCTTAAGGCCTTTAATTGTTTAGGTTTCTCATTGGCTACAATGACTTTATCTTCAATAGTAACTTCACCATGGGTGGGTAATAATAAAGCATTTAAATGTTGGACTAAAGTTGATTTACCAGAGCCTGTGGCACCAATTATGGCCGTGATTTTATGAGGTTCTATTTCTAAATTGACATCTTCGAGAGCTTGAAAAGAAAATGGAGTGTCTTGGCCATAAGTATGTGCTACTTGTTTGAATTTAATTGACATAACTGTTCCACTATCCTTTCTTCATCTAAGATATCTGCTAATGGGATACCTTTTTCTTGAAGTTGACTTGCGAACTTCACACTAAAAGGTACATCGAGTTGTATTTGAGTAAGTTCCTTTTGTAGTAAAAGAATATCTTTAGGGGAGCCATCAAAGATGAGTTCACCATCGTTTAAGACTATGACTTGATCTGCTCGGTTTACTTCTTCAATATCATGGGTGATTGAAATAATGGTGGTTCCATGTCTTTTATGGATTTGGTCAACTAATTCATTGACTTCTTTTTTACCCTTAGGGTCTAACATTGAGGTCGATTCGTCCATGATTAAAATTTCAGGATTGATAGCTAAGACGCCTGCTAAGGCAACTCTTTGTTTTTGTCCACCTGATAATTTAGAGGGTTCATGGTCTAAAAACTCGCTCATATTAACTTCTTGAGCAAAATAATTAATGATATTATCCATAACACTGGGCTCTATATTGTGATTCTCTAAACCAAAAGCGATATCATCACGTACCGTAGAACCTATGAATTGATTGTCTGGGTTTTGAAACACTATCGCAATCTTATCACGTATTTCATAGACATTTTCTTCTTCTAACTCAACGCCATCTATTTTTATTGAGCCTCTTTTTTTCTCCAATAGGCCAACTAAAAGCTTAGCGATGGTTGATTTACCGCTACCGTTGTGTCCTATAATGGTTGTATAAGATCCTTTTTCTACACTAAAACTAATATCTTTTAAGGCGTCTTCACGTCCTTGATCATAATTAAAAGATAAATTTTTGACCTCTAATTGCACCTTGTCACTCCTTCAATCACTAAAATGACAATCAGTCGTTACCGATTGTCACTTTATTAAATTTCTTTAGTCGTTAATTACTTTTTCGACTTCTTCTTCTACTTCATCGAGTTTGTCTTCGATGTTCGCAAGTAGCGAGTCAATTCTTGCGCCAACTTCATCAATTATATTATGAACTTGATTATCGAGGTTAACGATAAAGGCATCGCCTTCTAATTTACGACGGTTGTACTCACGATATAAGAGTACACCTGTTGCTGCCGCGACAGCCAATCCTATTACTTTCTTCATAAGATACCCTCCATTCTAATCACATTCTAACACATATTGGCTTATGTTTTAAATCTTGTAATCATTAAAAGTCCATCACCTAAAGGTAAATGTGTCACTTTCAAATCTTGTCGCTTGGTTATCTCTTTTTCAAAGTCACCAATCATTTGTACCATACGTTTCAAATTTCTATTCTTAATCTTATCAACAGCTTGTACATGACCATGAAAGTCCATGTTATCTATAAAAAGAATTCCATCTTCTTTGAGTACTTTGAAATAACGTTCAAAGAATATTTGGTTTTGAGCCTTTGCTGCATCGAAGATAATGACATCAAAATTACTGACTGGTTCATAGACCATCGCATCATCATAGACCATTGAAATAGAGTCTTCTTTTTGATAACTCTTTACATGTTCTTTTGCTAATAGATGTCTTTGAAAGTCTCTTTCTAGACTAATAATCTTGATATCTTTATCCATTGCTAGATAGATACTTGAATAGCCGACACAGGATCCTAATTCTAATACCTTATCTCCATCTTTGATGAAACTTTTAATATAATCTAAGGATTCATCGGCCATGATGGGATAGTGGTGTTGTTGACAGTATTGTTTCAATTTTTTCATGATAAAAAAGAGCGGAAAATTCCGCTCTTAGACAAATTCAATTTCAGCCATCTCCGCAGCGTCACCAACTCTTTGTACAGTTTTGGTTACGCGGGTGTAGCCACCATTGCGCTCTTGATATTCTGGAGCGATTTCTTCAAATAAGATCTGTAGAGCTGTTTTACCAGTTTTTGGATCTTTTACATTATAAAGAACTTTTGCTGCTTCACGACGTGCTGCCACATCGCCTTGTTTACCCCAGGTAACAAGTTTGTCTGCGACACTTCTTAATTCTAGTGCACGATGTTTAGTAGTCGTGATTTTACGATGCATGACAAGTGATGTCGCAAGGTTTCTTAACATCGCCTTACGTTGATCAGATGTGCGTCCTAATTTACGATTTTTCATTGTGTTGTCTCCTTACTTTCCATCGATGGTCTTAAAGCCAAGACCTAAGTCGTGAAGTTTATCTTTCACTTCTTTCAATGACTTCTTGCCCAGATTACGGACCTTCATCATATCTTCTTCACTCTTTTGAGTTAATTCTTCTACCGTTTGAATTCCTGCACGCTTTAAGCAGTTATAGGAACGTACGGAGAGATCCAAGTCTTCAATCATCATGGTTGAAGAAGGAGTCTCTTTATCTGAAGTATCTGGTTTAATAACTGATTCTTCACCAAAGACGCTGTCCTTAATTTCAGTGATGACTTGATAGTGATCCATCAAAATCTTAGCCCCTAAAGCAAGTGCTTTTTGAGGTTGGACTGAGCCATCGGTTGAAATTTCAATTGTTAATTTATCATATTTCGTATTCATTCCTACACGAGCAGGTTCAACTTCATAACTAACTCTATTTATTGGTGTATAGATGGAGTCAGTGTAAATTGTTCCAATCCCTTGGGATACGTTTTGATAAAGTCCCTTGTTAATATCTTGGGAAACATAACCACGACCATTACGTGCTTTCATTTCTGCTTCGAAGGTTGCTCCTTCGGCTAAAGTGGCAATCACATGGTCCTTATTAAGAACTTCTACGCCAGCTGGACATTGAATGTCGCCTGCGGTGATTGTTTTAGGTCCACTTTCAGAAATACGTAAGGTATATGATTCGTCTGAATCAATTGTCATGATTAATTCTTTTAGATTAAGAAGAATAGCTGTAACATCCTCTGAGACACCAGGCATTGCGGTGAACTCATGTTGTACGCCCTCAATTTTAATTGAATAAATTGCTGCGCCAGGTAAAGAGGACAGTAAGACACGACGCAATGAATTCCCTAAGGTTATTCCGAAGCCACGTTCAAGTGGTTCTATGACGAACTTTCCATAGTTGTTTGTTTCATCAAATTCTTTGATTTCGAACTGTGCACGTTCAAATTTTTGCATATTCTACTACCTCCGATTGGTAAGATCTATTATCCACGTGGGCGTTTTGGAGGACGGCATCCATTGTGGGGAATAGGTGTGTTATCATTGATGACGCTAATTTCAAGCCCTGCAGCTTGCAATGAACGGACTGCAGCTTCACGTCCTGGACCAGGACCTTTCACTGATACTTCAACTGATTTCATTCCGTTTTCGACAGCAGCTATTGCTGCAGCTTCAGATGCTGATTGAGCAGCAAATGGAGTCGACTTACGTGAACCTTTAAATCCTAAAGCGCCAGCACTTGACCAAGCAACAACATTACCTTGTTCATCTGTAATAGTGACGATAGTATTGTTAAATGTTGAATGGATATGTGCCACACCTTTGGCTATATTCTTACGAGCACGACGTTTACGTGTAGTTTTTCTAGTCATTTAATTTTCCTCCTCGCCTATTTCTTTTTATTTGCCATAGTACGACGAGGTCCCTTACGTGTACGGGCATTTGTTTTGGTACGTTGTCCACGAACTGGCAATCCTCTACGGTGACGAATGCCACGATAGGATCCAATTTCCATTAAACGTTTGATATTAAGAGATTCTTCACGACGAACATCACCTTCGACTTTAATGCCTTCTACTTCTTTACGAATAGCATTTACTTGGTTTTCGGTTAAGTCTTTGACGCGAGTATCTTCACTGATTTTACATTCTTCTAAAATTTTCTGAGATGTTGGTAAACCAATACCATAAATATATGTTAGTGACACGACCACGCGTTTATCTCGTGGTATATCAATTCCTGCAATACGAGCCATTTCTTATCCTCCTAGCCTTGTCTTTGTTTGTGTTTAGGGTTTTCACAAATTACCATGACACGCCCTTTACGTTTGATGACGCGACATTTATCACAAATTGGTTTGACTGATGGTTGTACTTTCATTTTCAAATACCTCCTGTGTATTAATTTAGTAGATTACTTATGTCTAAAAGTAATCCGCCCACGTGTTAAGTCATAAGGTGAAATTTCTACCGTGACACGGTCCCCTGGTAAAATGCGAATGTAGTGCATACGGATTTTACCAGAAACGTGAGCCAAGATTTCGTGTCCATTGGGTAGTTTAACTTTGAATTGAGCATTAGGTAGAGTATCTTCTACAATGCCATCCATTTCTATTACGTCTTGTTTAGCCATGTGTAACCTCCTTTGTTTGAGTGGTGGTTAGAATCGAACAACCACTTTTTGTTACGAGAACAGTATGTTCGAAGTGAGCACTTAGTGAGCCATCTTTAGTGATGACTGTCCAGTTGTCACGAAGTACTTTGGTAAATGGTTTCCCTATATGAACAATGGGTTCAATACAAAGAGTCATTCCCTCTTGTAGTCGTGGGCCACTTCCTGGAAATCCATCGTTAGGTATCGCAGGTTCCTCATGTAACGATTCTCCGATGCCATGTCCTGTATATTCTAGCGGAATTCCATAACCTGCTTTCTTAAGTGTTGTTCCAATAGCGTGGGAAATATCCCCGACAAATGCTCCAGCTTTCACTTGAGCAATCCCTTGATGTAAAGCTTCTAATGTCACATCGAGTAAGCGTTGTGCTTCATCTGAAATTTGTCCTACTCCATATGTTTTGGCACCATCTCCATGATAACCTTTATAGTTAGCTCCAACATCAATGGTAATAATGTCACCTTCTTTTAAGATCGAATGTGCATTAGGTATTCCATGGACTACCACTTCATTGATCGAAGTACAGATAGAGCCACTGAATCCTCCATATCCCTTAAAACTTGGGGTTGCCCCTTTTTCGATAATCATCTTTTCACAAAGTGAATCAAGCTCTAAGGTGGAAACACCTGGTTGGATGAAGGGCTCAATCTCTTCTAAGACTTGAGCCACTATCAAACTGGCATATGAGATTAATTTAATCTCAGAGATTGATTTAATCTCTTGGGTTGCCATCGATTTTCTCCAACAGTTCTTTAATTTCTTTCCATACAGGTTCTACACCAAGTGAACCATCAATGTCTTTGACTATACCGCGTTTGCGGTAATACTCAAGCATCGGTTCGGTATGAATGTCATATTGATTCAAACGGACTGACAATGCATCTAAAGTATCGTCAGGACGTTGGAACAGTGTTCTACCTTCGTTATCACAGACCCCTGGCACACGAGGTGGGTTGAGGTATATGTTATAGATGGTTGAACATTCTGGACACATTCTTCTTCCTGTAATTCTTCTGATTAATAATTCCTTATCGACCACTAGGTTGATGACGACATCGATTGGACGATTGATTTTCTTTTCAATTTCATAAAAAGCATGAGCTTGTATAGAAGTTCTAGGAAATCCGTCTAACAATATTCCTTGGTCCTCATTGAAACATAAGATACGCTCTTTAACTATTTCAATGGTGACATCATCTGGTACTAATAATCCTTGGTCAATGTAGTGTCTAGCTAGGGCACCTATTTCTGTATCTTCTTTAATGTATTGACGAAATAAATCGCCACTACTGATATGAGTGATACCAAAGGTATCCATGATACGTCTTGACATCGTTCCTTTACCGCTTCCGGGAGCGCCCGTTATCAAGATATTCATTTATTTAGCCTTCTTAAAGCCTTGGTACTGCCTTTGATTCACTTGAGATTCAAGTGTTTTCATAGTTTCTAACGCTACACCAACAACGATAATTAGACCTGTTCCACCTACTGAAATTGAGGCAGGAAGATCTGTTACCAATGGGATAACGTGTGGTAATAAAGCTACCAATAGTAAGAATGCTGCACCAAGTACTGTAATACGATTAAGTACTGTTGAAATATATTTCTTTGTCGCTTCTCCAGGTCGAATACTGGTAACATAGGTTCCATTCTTAGAAAGATTGTCCGCTATCTTTTCAGGATCGACTGTTAAATGCGTATAGAAGAAGGTAAAGAAAATAATTAACACTGAGTAAATAAGTAAACCACTCCAACTTTGAAGACTTAAAACTCTGCTAAGTGTCTGAAAGAATTCTCCTTGATTAACAAAAGATAGAATTGTTACAGGTGCTGTCATAATCGAACTTGCGAAGATAACAGGGATAACTGAGGCTGAGTTAATCTTAAGTGGTAAGTAGTTCTTTTCTGATTTACGTTGGACCAATGAACTGGATGTGTATTGTATAGGAATTCTTCTTTCAGCTTGGTTCATATAGATTACGAGCAAGATAATTGCGACATAGACTAAGATGAAGCCGATGAACTCTAGAATACCGACCCAACTTGACCCAGCACCAACTAAAGTAGCGAATGCTGTTACGAAAGTATTTGGTAATCCTGAGACAATACCCGCAAAGATAATCATTGAGGTTCCATTACCGATACCGTGTTTTGAGATACGGTCTCCTATCCACAACAGAAACATTGTTCCGGCTGTCATAACGATAGAAGTATAGAAGTAATTGGCAGTGGAGTCATTCAATAGAATGCTGTACTGATTATCAAAGACGTAAATCATTGAGAGGGATTGAACAAAGGCCAGGATTACTGCTAAGTAGCGAGTAATACGGTCTAGTTTCATTTTCCCTTGTTGACCTTCTTTTTGAAGATCACTGAGGTAAGGAATGACATCCATTGCTAACAATTGGATAACAATTGAAGCGGTAATGTAGGGTCCTACCCCTAAGGCAAAGATGGAGAATTGTTGTAATTGTCCACCCCCTAATAAGTTCATCATATCTAGAAAACCTAGATTGACAGATGTAAGGGCACCTTGATTAATATTTGGTGCTGGTAAAGCAGCACCAAAGCGATACACTAAGAGCATCGCTAGGGTGTAGAAAACTTTGTTACGAGTTTCCTTAGTTGTAAATATTTTTTTCCAAGTTGCGATCATATTAGATCACCTCGACGCTTCCACCTGCTTGTTCAATTGCTTCTTTAGCAGTTTTGGAGAATTTATGAGCCCTGACTACTAACTTTTTCTCTAATTTACCTTCACCTAAGATTTTGATTCCATCTTGTTGTTGCTTAGCAATTCCTGAGAGTGCTAGCAATTCTGGAGTCACTTCTGTACCATCTTCGAAACGATTTAGTGTCTCGATATTGACAGCTACATATTCTTTACGTGTGAAGTTAGTAAATCCTCGTTTTGGAATACGACGATAGATTGGAGTTTGACCTCCTTCAAATCCTGGTGCTGAACCACCGCCACTACGAGCTAATTGTCCTTTGTGACCTTTACCTGCAGTTTTACCTGTACCTGATCCGTGTCCACGGCCGATACGTTTGCGGTTAGTACGTGCTCCTGGGTTTGCTTTTAATTCATGTAGTTTCATTTGTAATTCCCCCTATCGAACTTCGCTGACTTTGAGGCCACGAGCTTTCGCAACTTCTTCAACGGTCTTTAGATCCTCAAGTGCAGCAAATGTAGCACGGACCATATTGATAGGTGTTCTTGAGCCAAGGCACTTGGTAAGAATATCTGTGTAACCTGCTAATTCAAGCACGACACGGATTGCTCCACCGGCAATAACTCCTGTACCTTCACTGGCAGGACGAAGGAGTACTTCACCTGCACCATATCGTCCGACAATATCATGAGGAATGGTTGAATTGTTGATTAAGTTTACATTAATCAAGTTTTGCTTCGCTGCTTCGACACCTTTTCTGATGGCATCAGGCACTTCATTAGCCTTACCGGTCGCAAAACCTACACGGCCTTTTTTGTCCCCAATGACTACGAGTGCGGAGAAACGGAAGCGACGTCCACCTTTAACTACTTTGGTGACACGATTAATAGTGACAACGCGTTCTTCAAATTCTTTTGGTTCGCGTCTTCTTCTTGGTCTACGATCTTGTGACATACTCATTCCTCCTAAAACTCTAAGCCGGCTTCACGAGCGGCTTCTGCTAATGCTTTGACTCTTCCATGATAGATGTATCCACCACGGTCGAAGACAACGGTAGAGATTTTCTTGTCTTGAGCACGTTTTGCAATTTCGGCACCGACTTGTTTGGCTGCTTCCACATTTCCACCATTTTCTAGTTTAAGATCTAGAGAGCTGGCTGAAACAAGTGTTTCACCTTTTACATCGTCGATGATTTGAGCGTAAATCTGGCTATTCGAACGGTACACGCTAAGACGAGGACGATCGAAAGTTCCAGATATCTTTTTACGAACACGAGCGTGTCTACGGTCGCGTTCCAATTTTCTATTGGTCTTTTTAAGCATAGATTCTTTCTATCTCCCTTCTTATTTAGCCGTCTTTCCTTCTTTACGACGGACATGTTCACCTTTGTAACGTACCCCTTTACCACCATATGGTTCAGGTTTACGTGATGCGCGAACAACTGCAGCGAATTCACCGACACGTTGTTTGTCGATACCTTCTACTGAAATTTTGGTATTTTTTTCTACGTTAACAGTTAAGCCTTCTTCAACTTCAAACTCAATTGGATGTGAGAATCCAACATTAAGTGTTAATGTCTTACCTGCTAAACTTGCACGATATCCAATCCCGACAATTTCAAGATCTTTTCTAAAACCTTGTGTGACTCCTTCAATCATATTTGCAATGAGTGAACGTGTTGTTCCATGGATTTGACGGTTCAATTTAGCGTCATTAGGACGTTTAACTGTGATGATACCTTCGTTGATTTCGATGGTCATGTTTTCATTAAATTGACGAGTTAAAGTTCCTTTAGGTCCTTTAACTGTCACTTCGTTACTGCCTGAGTTTGTAACTTCTACTCCTGCAGGAACGGTAATCAGTTTATTACCGATACGTGACATAGTTAGTTACCTCTCTTACCACACGTAGGCGATAACTTCGCCACCGACGTGTTGTTTACGTGCTTCGCGGTCACTCATAACACCATTGGAGGTTGAAATGATTGCGACACCTAGCCCGTTGAGGACTCGTGGCAATTGATCGACTGATGCATAGACACGTAGGCCTGGTTTTGAAATTCTCTTAAGCCCTGAAATGATACGTTCATTGTTAGGACCGTAGCGAAGTTCAACGGTTAAGGTTTTCTTAACATCACCTGTTACTTTGTAATTGTTAATGTAACCTTCTTTTTTCAAAATATTTGCGATTGATTCTTTTTCCTTACTCGCAGGAATGTCGACTGTCTCGTGACGAGCTTGAAGGCCGTTACGAATTCTTGTCAGCATATCTGCAATTGGATCTGTCATATTCATGTAATTTTATCCTCCTTTAGATATTACCAGCTGGCCTTCTTGACACCTGGAATTTGACCTTCATAGGCCAATTCGCGGAAACAAATACGGCATATTCCATATTTTCTTAGAACGGAGTGAGGACGTCCGCAACGTGAACAACGTGAATACTCACGTACTTTAAACTTTTGAGGTCTTTGTTGCTTATTGATCATTGCTTTCTTTGCCATGAAACTACCTCCTTACTTCTTTTCGAAAGGCATGCCTAATTCTGCTAAAAGAGCATAGCCTTCTTCGTCCGTTTGTGCTGAAGTCACAATAACAATGTCCATTCCACGTAAACGGTTGACTTTGTCATAATTGATTTCAGGGAAAATTAATTGTTCTTTTACACCAAGAGTGAAGTTACCGCGTCCATCAAATGATTTGCTGGAAACACCGCGGAAGTCTCTAACTCTAGGTAATGCTAGATTGACTAATTTGTAGTAGAAATCGTACATCTTTTCACCATGTAAAGTAACTTTACAGCCAATAGACATACCTTCACGTAACTTAAAGTTAGCGATTGATTTCTTAGCTTTGGTAATGACAGGTTTTTGTCCTGTGATTTGTGTCAGTTCTGCGACCGCATCTTCGAGTGCCTTAGGAGTGTTGATAGCATCACCGACTCCCATATTGACAACGATTTTTTCCAATTTAGGCACTTCCATTACGGATGTGTAGTTAAATTGTTTAGTCAGGGCAGGAACGACGTCTGTTTTATATGTTTCTTTTAATTGACTCATTGTGCACCTTCCTATTTAATTAATTGCCCGCTCTTTTTGAAGTAGCGTGCTTTCTTGCCGTCAACAGTCTTATAACCGATACGACTTGATTCTTTGGCTTTTGGATCATAGATTTGAACATTGGATACATGAATCCAGCTTTCAGTCTCTATGATACCGCCTTCTGGGTTCATGTCATTTGGTTTAATATGTTTTTTAACCAAGTTGACACCTTCGATCATTACTTTTTCTTTCTTTGGAGAGACTTTAATGACATCACCAACTGTTCCCTTGAAAGAACCAGTAATAACTTTTACTTTATCACCATTTTGAATTCTCATTGAAGACTTCTCCTTCTATAACACTTCAGGAGCTAGTGAGACAATCTTCATGAAGTTTTTTTCACGAAGCTCACGTGCTACCGGTCCGAAGATACGAGTTCCGCGTGGAGTCATATCATCTTTGAGGATGACGACAGCGTTATCATCAAATTTGATGTAAGTGCCGTTATCACGACGGAGTCCATATTTAGTGCGAACGATAACAGCCTTTACGACGTCACCCTTCTTTACAGCTCCATTTGGGGTTGATTCTTTTACTGTGCAGACGACGATATCACCAATGTTTGATGAACGACGACGGGAACCTCCAAGTCCACGAATAACGAGAACTTCTCTGGCTCCGGTGTTATCTGCTACACGTAATCTTGTTTCATTATGTATCACAATAACACCTCCTAAATTTGAATTGCTTTTTCAATAATACGGGTTAAGCGAAACCTTTTGCTAGCGGATAATGGACGAGTTTCCATAATTTCAACGACGTCGTTGATTTTGGCTTCGTTGTTTTCATCATGTGCAGCAAATTTCTTTGAATGTTTAACGCGCTTTTTGTACAGTGGATGCTGTTTAGATGTAGTGACTTCAACTGTGATAGTTTTGTCGTTTACATCGGAAACCACGATACCACGGTATGTACGACGCGGTGTTCTATTTTCCATTTCTTAGTGACCTCCTATTGTTGATCACTAAGCTCGCGCTCAGTGATGACCGTTTTAATACGTGCAATAGTTTTGCGTACGGTACGAATTGCTTGTGGGTTTTCTAATTGACCTGTAGCCTTTTGCATTCTTAAGTCAAAGAGTTCAGCTTTAAGAGCATCAATCTCTTTTTCAAGATCTACATTAGTCTTCTCACGAATTTCTTTGATTGACATTCTTACTCCTCCTCTTCGCCTTTTTTAACAAAACGAGTTTTTACAGGTAACTTATGTGCTGCTAATCTAAATGCTTCTTTAGCAACAGATTCAGGTACCCCTGCGATTTCGAACATTACACGTCCTGGTTTAACGACCGCTACCCATCCTTCTGGAGCCCCTTTACCGGATCCCATACGAACTTCTAGTGGTTTTTTAGTAATTGCCAAGTGAGGGAAAATCTTAATCCAAACTTTTCCTCCACGTTTCATATAACGAGTCATCGCTACACGAGCCGCTTCAATTTGACGGTTACTTACATATGAACCAGTGACTGCTACTAAACCATATTCACCAAAGGCAACTTTACGTCCACCTTTTGCGCGTCCTTCATAGGACAGACGGTGAGGTCTTCTATATTTAGTACGTTTTGGCATTAACATGATTAATTACCCCCTTGTTTTGAGGCTTCAGTCTTTGCGGGAGCTTGACTTTGTTGTCTGTTACGTCCACCTTGGTTATCACCTTGGTTAGGGCGACGACGACGGCGACCTTGTCCTCTGAAGTTGTTTTTAGGAGCTTCTGGTTCTTGGACCATTTGACCTGGTAATACTTCACCACGACAAATCCAAACTTTAACCCCTAATTGTCCATAAGTTGTGACTGCTTCATAATGAGCATAGTCGATATCAGAACGTAATGTATGCAATGGCACGATTCCTTCTGAGTATCCTTCTGAACGAGCAATTTCAGCTCCACCTAAACGTCCTGAGACTAAGGTTTTGATTCCTTTGGCTCCTGAACGCATTGTTTTTTGAATTGTTTTCTTTTGTGTACTTCTGAAAGATGCACGGTTCTCTAATTGTTCTGCGATTGAACGAGCGACTAAGTGCGCATCAAGATCTGGGTTCGCAATTTCTAAGACCTTAATATGAATTTGATTACCTTCAGAAATCTTTTCGACTCCTGCTTTAATTTTATTGATGTTCTCGCCGTTAGTTCCAATGACAACACCTGGACGGGCTGCACGGATAATAATTTCGACACGGTTCTTTGAACGTTCAATTTCGATTCTTGATACGTAAGCAGGTTTCAATTCTTTAAATAAATATTCACGAATATCAATGTCTTCTTTAAGATATTTTGCGTAATCTTTTTCGGCATACCAACGTGATTCCCAATCACGAATGACTCCGATACGCATTCCTATTGGATTAACTTTTTGTCCCATACTTACCTCCTTTACTCTCTTTCAGCCACGACGACTGTGATATGACTTGTTCTCTTTAGAATTTGAGATGCGGATCCTTTTGCTCTTGGACGATATCTCTTAAGAGTGATACCTTCGTCCGCATAACATTCTTTAATATAAAGAGTGTCTTCGTTTAGATCGTGGTTATTGACAGCATTGGAAGCAGCTGATTTTAGCACTTTACCAATAATGGTTGCTGCGGCATTAGGTGTATGACGTAAGAAAGCACGTGCTTCATCGACGTCTTTTCCGCGAATTTCATCTAAGACTAAGCGGGCTTTAACGGCAGAGACTCTGATCGTTTTAGCTACTGCTTTTGCGCTTTGAGTTTCCATTACTTACGACCTGCTTTCTTATCTTCTGCGGTATGACCTGTGTAACGACGTGTTGGTACAAATTCACCTAATTTGTGTCCAACCATATCTTCAGTCACATATACTGGAACGTGTTCTTTACCATTGTACACAGCGAACGTATGTTCAATAAACTGAGGGAAAATAGTAGAACGACGTGACCAGGTTTTGATCACTTCTTTTTTATTGTTTTCATTTAATGCTTCAACCTTCTTCATCAAATGTTGGTCGACGAAGGGTCCTTTTTTCAAACTTCTAGCCATTTCTAATCTCCTTTCGCTTATTTCGCATTACGACGGCGTACAATGTACTGATTGGATTGGTTCTTAGCTTTACGAGTCTTAACACCAAGAGTTTTTTTACCCCAAGGTGTAACTGGTGCGACACGACCAATTGGTGTACGTCCTTCACCACCACCATGAGGGTGATCGACAGGGTTCATTGCGGAACCACGGACGGTAGGACGAATCCCTAACCAACGTGAACGTCCAGCTTTACCGATTGTAACTAGTGAGTGGTCTTCATTTCCAACTTCACCGATTGTTGCACGGCATGTACCTAAGATTTTACGTACTTCACCAGATGTTAATCTGACAGTGACATAGCGTTCTTCGATACCTAGGATTTGAGCACTTGCTCCAGCGGAACGTACTAGTTGTCCGCCTTTTCCTGGTTTTAATTCAATGTTATGAACAGTAGTACCTTCTGGAATGTTGCGAAGCTCTAATGCGTTTCCTACTTTAATGTCTACTTCTGGTCCTGAGATAACTTCTGCGCCTACCTTAATACCTTTAGGTGCTAAGATATAACGTTTTTCTCCGTCCACATAGTGTAGTAATGCAATGTTTGCTGAGCGGTTTGGATCGTATTCGATTGTCGCAACTTTTGCTGGTACTTGATCTTTATTTCTTTTGAAATCGATCACACGGTAACGACGTTTGTGTCCGCCGCCTTGGTGACGAGTTGTGATGCGACCTAAGTTGTTACGGCCGCCTTTTGATTTAATGGGTTCTAACAGTGATTTTTCTGGGGCTACTTTAGATAGTCCTGAATAATCTAAACCTGTCATTCCTCTGCGACCTGGCGTGGTCGGTTTATATGCTTTAATCGCCATGGAATGTCTTCCTCCTTACGCATTTATCCGGTAATAGCGTACTTCTACCGATAATTGTTATTAAATATTAAAGAAATTCGATTTTGTCGCCTTCAGCCAGTTTGATGATCGCTTTACGATATCCTGACTTCTTGCCGATATATTGTCCAAAACGCTTCTTTTTAGGATGCACATTGAGAATGTTTACTTTTTCTACTTTTACAGAAAAGATTGACTCAATAGCTTGTTTTACTTGTGTTTTGTTGGCACCTTTCGCGACCGCGAAGGTGACACGGTTGCCGTCTTCACTAATGTTGACGGATTTTTCTGTATATATTGGATACAAGATAATATCACGTGGATTGTATGCCATTATTCCCAGACCCCCTCAGCGTGCTTAGCTGCTTGTTCTGTGAGCACTAATACGTCTGCGTTCATAATGTCATACACATTAAGTGTTTCAACACTGAGTAACATAACGTTTCTTAGATTTCTCATGGATAGATATGCATTGTCGAAGTCCTCATTAGCATCAACAACAAAGATTACTTTCTTGTCTGCGATGTTTAGAGCTTCTAGTGCTTGAATAAATCCTTTAGTTTTAATTTCTTCTAACACTAAATTTTCTACAACTTTCAATTCACCATCTACTACCTTTTGAGATAGTGCACTTCTGAGTGCTAAACGACGAACCTTACGGTTTAATTTAATGTCATATGAACGTGGTGTTGGTCCAAAGACAACTCCACCACCTCTCCATTGTGGAGAACGTATGGAACCTTGACGAGCACGTCCTGTTCCTTTTTGACGCCATGGTTTGCGTCCACCACCACGAACTTCCGAACGGTTTTTGACCTTATGAGTTCCTTGGTGTAGAGCGGCACGTTGTACCATGACCGCATCGAACATTGCTTGAGTGTTAGGAGTAATACCAAACACAGTGTCAGCAAGTGTAATTTCACGAAGTTCTTTACCTTCAAGATTTTGTACTTGTAATGTAGGCATTTGATTAATCCTCCTTATCTGCAGTTAAGTCGACAAGCTCCTTAGCTTCGACAGACTTAATTCTTTTGACTGTCTCTTTAATGGTGACGATTCCTTTACGAGGTCCTGGAACGTTTCCTTTAATTAAGAGATAGTTGTTTTCTGTATCTACTTTAATTACTTCTAATGCTTGGTTTGTTCTCATTTTGTATCCTTCTTGACCCGCTTTTGTGAGTCCAGGTTTGATACTTGAGACGTTTACCCCCATGTTCGCGAAGGAACCTGGGACGCGATGTGAGCGTGAACCGTGTGATTTTGGACCAATTGCTTGGTTGTTACGATAGACTGCTCCCATATAACCTTTACCGCGACTACGTCCTGAGACATCAACAATGTCTCCTGCGACGAATAAATCAGCAGCGACTTCTTGTCCTAGTTCGTAAGCTTCGAAGCCATTACCTCTAAATTCTTTAAGGTAGCGCTTAGGTGTAGCGTTTGCTTTACTTGCGTGTCCGCTTTCAGCTTTTTTAACTTTGTTTGCTTTGACATCTTCATAGCCCAATTGAGTTGCTTCATAACCATCAGTTTCAACTGTTTTCTTTTGAAGCACAACGTTAGGAAGTACTTCCACAACTGTCACAGGGACTAAGGTGCCATCTGTTAAGAAGACTTGAGTCATTCCTAGTTTTCTTCCGATTAAACCTTTCATGTGATCCTCCTAAAGTTTGATTTCAATGTCGACGCCGCTTGGTAAATCTAAGCGACTCATAGCGTCAATTGTTTCAGGTGTTGGCCCAATAATTTCAATTAAACGCTTGTGGGTTCTGATTTCGAATTGTTCACGTGAGTCCTTATATTTATGGACCGCACGTAAAACGGTAATAATTTCTTTTTGGGTAGGTAGTGGAACTGGTCCAACTACTTTTTGCACACCATGATTGTTTGCTGTTTCAACAATCTTTTGTGCTGCACTGTCGATAGTTCTACTTTCATACGCTTTAAGTCGTATGCGAATACTATTTCTTGCCATGGAAATCCTCCTTCTTATTTGTCTATTTCCAATAGACCCGCTCCATGCAAATTCCCCGAACTTCTCACTGACCATGCCAACGTCTCTCAGTGTGCCGGCAACCTCGCACTTCAATGCGGCGCTTAATTATTCTATCTTATTTATCTACTCATTGCAAGGAATATTAAACTTTTCTTACAAAAAGCAAAAACAGGTCCTAAAACCTGCTTAACCAGTGCTTCCAAAGCCACCTTTTCCTCTTTGGGATGGCTCTAATTTATCACTTTCTTCATATGTTACATCATAATAAGCACTCACTACCATTTGCGCGATACGCTCACCGTCATGTACACTTTGTTCTTCTTTACCATGATTATGAAGAGCTATCATAACTTCTCCTCGATAATCACTGTCTATAACCCCCACTTTATTGGCGGGAGCTAAATCTCTTTTGGTGGCTAATCCAGAACGGGCATAAATCAAACCAACTGTTCCGACAGGTAATTCTATTGATAAGCCTGTGGGTATCATTTTTGTTTCATTGCTTTTAATATGAATTGTTTCATCTAGACAAGCATATAGATCAGAGCCTGCTGAGAATTCACTTCCTTTAGTTGGCAAGATGGCTTTCTCTTTTATTTTTTTAACTTTAACTTTCATAAATTATCACCTCACAAACATTATATCTTATCGTAGTGATTATTAAGATAGAATGCATATCGTAATTCCTTAATAGTTTCAATGAGACCGATAGTTATCATGATTGTTTTTACTTCCATTTGAAAGATACCTAAAAAAGAAATCCCAAATAACGCGACCACATAACAAATCACACCTAATCCGTTGGCTTCTTGTCGTGCTTTATTATCTAATAATAGAGCTCTTTCATCTTCGTCAAAAACAAGAAAGGGATCGCTACCTGAAACATCCTTATTTTTATTAACCATATAGTATCCTATTAAACCTAAGCCAACTAATCCAAAACAGATGAGAATAATTAGATTTATATCCGTAGTGTTTATTCTTAAGTTGATATAGCTTACTCCTGTTAATACAAAAGTCCAGGTGAATAATAAGCGTAGTAGGACATCTTTTCTAATTTGTTTCATCGTCTTCCTCCAGTTGAAATAATTCTTCGATAGTTACCTCAAGGACTTTCGATAACTTCATGGCTAAGTAAAGCGATGGATTATAGCTACCTTTTTCCATTGAGATGATGGTTTGTCGTGAGACACCTACTTTTTTGGATATGGTCTCTTGACTTATTTTTTTGAGCTCTCGATAATGTCTTATTTTATTTTCAATCATCTTGTGTCTCCTCATTTATATTGTAGTTTAACTCATTCTCAATGTCAAATAGACTTTACATAAAGAAAA
Organism: Erysipelothrix sp.; assembly: GCA_012512455.1. Taxonomy (GTDB): domain Bacteria; phylum Bacillota_I; class Bacilli_A; order Erysipelotrichales; family Erysipelotrichaceae; genus JAAZEC01. The sequence goes on along the minus strand of JAAZEF010000050.1, from coordinate 1,162 downwards.
CCGGATATTATCCGGTTTGTTACTTAGAACGAGCGTCTACACTCCCGTATTTATCACGATGATCATTAAACTTGTCTACGACATAGGGACAGACTGGCATAATGAGTTGTTGGTCGCGTGTTGCTTTTTCGACTACAGCGTCGACCAGTTTCCCTGCGATACCTTGTCCTCTTAGACTGGGATCTGTGAAGGTATGATTGACACGTAGTACATTGTCTTTTTCCTTCCATGTAATCTCAGCGATCATTTCTTTTTGGTCATTATAGATCACAAATCTGTTTTGTTCTTCAATTATTTTCATTGTCTTCACCTCGCTTACATTGTATCATTAGTCTATTGATTAGAAGGAGAAGATGCACAGTGGACTATTCATTTTCGACACCAGCTTTATTGTTTCCAGCTACCTCATTATTAATGTTAGCTTATACCAATCGCTTTCTTACATTATCCCAGTTAGTTAGGGAACTCTATGATCGAGCGAAGGAATCGAAACATCCTGGTGATTTTGCTCAGGTGGAAAACTTTAGACTTAGATTAAAGATTACTCGTCTGTTACAAATCTTTGGGGCTCTTTCTTTTGCTGTAGCGATTATTGCGATGTTTGTGTATCCACTTAATAGAGACTATTCTTTTATCATCTTCATTCTTAGCTTACTTTTTCTTTTAATTTCTTTATTGCTTCTTATCTTGGAACTCCATGTCTCTATTCAAGCGATTAACATTCAATTGGATGATATCGATGATGATTCCAATGATTAATCAATCCAGAATATAGCTAAAAGCATCGCACTTTCAAGCATATCCTCAAATTTAATGATTGATTTTCGAAACCAATAATAATTTCTTAATAACCCCATCCCAAGATATAGATTTTGCATAATCAAATTTTATTTGATATTGTTCCCAATGTGATTTCATAGTTTCATTATCACTTACTTCTTCAATAATATCATTAGCTTTTGAAAGAAGTTTTTCACTCCCTCTATGGGTGGCTGTTTTGACAATCGCATTCTTCAATTTGTCATTACTGATAGACCCATTTATTGTTAGTAAAATATAGACATCGTAGTAATCCCTCATTCTAGTATTCAGAGTACCTCGCGAAATAATAGTCTCAAACTTTTCAGATAAAATTGTTTCTATATTATATGACATAATAGGT
>JAAZEF010000006.1 GCA_012512455.1 Erysipelothrix sp. | reverse complement strand
TTATTGCAATCTATCATATAAAAAACCGATACGTTAATATCGGCTTTAAATGTTTATATGGTGCTCCGTCTCGGGCTCGAACCGAGGACCCACTGATTAAGAGTCAGTTGCTCTGCCAACTGAGCTAACGGAACTAATGCTTTAATATAATACTCCTTTATTTAAGCTTTGACAAGTGTTTTGTAAAAAAAGAGAGACAAGCTATCTCTCTTAGTTTTTTATTTTTTATTGAAAAATCCACCAATTAAATCCATGATACCTTTTGAATCACCTAACATGTCTAAGATAGAAGATTCTGTCTTATCGGATTGTTTTGCTTGTTGAGTAAGACCGCCGATAAGTGATCCTAAGTCAAAGTCATTTGATTTACTTTGAGTACTCTCTTTTTTCTTGTTACCAAGAAAGCCCATGATCAGTGGTGCTAACATTGCTAGCATTGAAGTGACGTCTGTGTTTTTGACTCCTGATTTCTTTGAGATGAGGGATGATACATTTTGTGAATCATCACCCATAATATGGCCTAGCATCTTTTGAGAATCATTGAGATCAATGTTTTTTAGAAATCCTAAGACATCGCTGACATCATCATCACTATGATCGTCAATTGCTTTTGCGAGTGATGCTTTTTGTTTGTCATTGTTTGCGTTTTGATTCAGTTTTCCTAATAAGGCAGGAATACCCATTGAAGCAACTTGTGTTACTTGTTTAGGGTCGAGGTTGTTTTTCTTTGATAGTTCTTCTACTGTGGAAGAGTCTAATAGAGTATCAATTAGTTTAGTAATATCCATGATAATACCTCCTTGTTTGCATCATTATATCATTCATACATCGTATAACTCAAATAAAACAATCTGTTTTTATTGTGCTTTACTTTTAGTGTCAAATTGTCTATAGTAGTCAGGGGACTTAATTGTCTCCTAGTGGAGGAAGAAATGCGCGTATTTGATTATGAAGATGTTCTAATGATTCCTGCCAAAGCAATTGTTAAATCACGTAAAGAATGTGACACGAGTGTGACTTTTGGACCTCGTACATTTGATTTACCAGTTGTTCCTGCCAATATGCAAACGATTATGGACGAAAACATGGCAATCATGTTTGCCCAAAATAATCTGTTCTATGTGATGCATCGTTTTGAGAATGGTTCAAGAATTCCATTTATCAAACGTATGCAAGACAAGGGCTTATATGCTTCAATATCAGTTGGTATTAAAGATGATGAGTATGACTTTGTTGATGAGCTTGTATCAAATAATTTAATACCTGAGTATATGACAATCGATGTGGCTCATGGTCATTCTGAATTTGTGATTGAGATGATTAAATATATTAAAGAAAGAATCCCTGAAACTTTCTTAATTGCTGGTAATGTGGGGACTCCTGAAGCGGTTCGTGAGCTGGAGAATGCGGGGGCTGATGCGACTAAGGTTGGTATTGGACCTGGTAAAGTCTGTATTACTAAAATGAAGACAGGTTTTGGAACGGGAGGTTGGCAATTAGCGGCACTTAATTGGTGTGCTAAGGCAGCTCGTAAGCCATTGATTGCGGATGGTGGTATTCGTACCCATGGTGATATTGCTAAGAGTATTCGCTTTGGAGCAAGTATGGTTATGATTGGATCACTGTTCTCAGGACATGATCAATCACCTGGTCAAGAAGTTGAAATTGATGGTGAAATTTATAAAGAATACTATGGTTCAGCTTCTGAGTATCAAAAGGGTGAGTATCAAAATGTGGAGGGTAAAAGAGAACTTGTCTTACGTAAGGGCGATATCTTTGATACCTTAAAAGAAATGAAACAAGACTTGCAGTCTTCCATCTCTTATGCGGGTGGTAAGGACTTATCGGCCTTAACGACTGTGGACTATGTGTTATTGAGAAATTCTACGACAGAGGAATAAGCTTGCTTATTCTTTTTTTAAAAAATAAAAAAACTCTTGATGAACAAGAGTGAATGTGTAAATTGGTGACCCGTACGGGATTCGAACCCGTGAATGCATGCGTGAAAGGCATGTGAGTTAACCGTTTCTCCAACGGGCCATAAGTGCTTTTTAATGATATACGATTTTGTCACTCATTGCAAGCCCATTTTAAAATTCTTTGCCTCTTGACTCACTTTTTTTAAATCTATGCCTTGTTTTTCAGCCGCAAACACGCATCCACAGTAACATTGACGATAGATATTGTACTCTTCACACATCTCAATAGAGCGCATGGTACCGCCTTGTTTCTTGAAGTCTGAGGGTAAATAATTGACATCATAAAGTTGTTGGACCTCTAGGCCAATAGTATTAATTTGTTGAGCATTTTTCTTAGGTGAAATAGTAAGGGCGCTACCGAAATAATCATATCCTAATTTGAGTGCCTCCTTAGCGACTAAATCTAGGCGCATTTCAAAACAAGTATCACAGCGTTTACCACCTTCATCTTCATCTTGAAGGTTCTTATTGATGACCTCTTTAATAAAGTGTTGGGGTTCATAGGGTGCTTCTATAAACAAAACGTTTTGATTAGTTTTCTTATTGAAGTCTTCTACAAATTGTTTTTGTACTAGGGCACGACGTTCATATTCACTTTTGGGATGAATGTTAGAGTTTGCGAAGTAAATACTAACTTCTGCGTATTGACATAGAAACTCTAGAGTATAAGTCGAACAGGGTGCACAACAGCTGTGCATTAAAATGCGTGGAGTCGTTTCTTGTTGTTGCCACTTCTTGATCATCTGTCTGAGCACATTGTCATAATTGATTTTTTGGTTGCCCATTCTTTTTAATATTAGCTCTGAGGAAATCATGGGACTATTATACCAAACTTTTTCAATTATGATAGAATAGCTATAAATGTTTAAGGGGTGTTGGTATGTATTTTTTCGCTAGTGATTATGATGGTACGTTGTATCAAGATAACATTGTGACGAGTAAGGATAGAAAAATAATTCAAGATTTTCGTTCATTGGGTCACCAATTTGGGATTGCGACGGGAAGACATCTTCATTCCATTTTGACTGAAATTGATAAGTATGAAATAGAGATTGATTTTGTGATTGGTAATAATGGGGCGGCTATTTTAGATGCTTCTCGTAAAGAACTATATTTGGCACAGATTGATAAGATGATTGTGAATCAAGTGTTTGATTATGTGGTTAATAATTTATCGACTGAGTTTTATTTCTTTGCGGTAAATAATGGCTATCATTATGGACAAAAAAGTTTTGTTGAGATAGGAGCTTTTGATTCGGGGGATAGAATTACTTTGGATCAGGCGTTTAATAGTGAGATTATTTGTGCTATGTTTGGTCAATTGTTACCTGATAGAAATGGGGTAGAGATTGCGAATCATTTAAATACGGTGTTTAAGGGATTAGTACAAGCGGTTCCTAATGGAGAGTTTATTGATGTTGTGTTGCCTAATGATAATAAGGCAATGGCAATTAGTCGTGTATTGGATTCTTTGGATAAGAAGGTAAATCGTGTGTTTACGATTGGAGATTCGTTTAACGATATTGAAATGATTAAACAATATGATGGTTTTGTGATTGAGAGTGGTGAGCCCCATCTGTTAGCTCTTAGTAATAGGGTAGTTAAGAGTGTGGGGGATGCTTTAGAAATGGTGATTAGTAAAAAAATGTAAAAATTTACAAAAGTTTAACAAAGTTTTTTAGTATTGTCCTTGTTTCTTTATTTAAATAGTGTATTATTTAAAAGGTTTATTAATTTTTGAAAGGAAGATGAAATGTCACAACGTGCTTATTCTTGGGAAAATGATGTTGAATTTATGTCCATAGTTTCTGACCTCTTGGCACATCCAGAAGTGTTAGAACTATCCAATTATGTCCACCATCATTTTACGAATCGTTTGGATCATTCGCTTACAGTTGCTTATACAAGTTATTTGATTGCTAAAAAAATGAATCTTGATTATAAATCGGTGGCTCGTGGTGGTCTTCTTCATGATTTCTTTCTGCTAACAGTACAGGAAGTTGAAGGGCTCAAACAAGGCTCCCATAATCAACACCATCCCATTTTGGCTTGTGAGAACGCAGAGCGTATTACAGACCTTAATGAAATAGAGAAAGATATTATTCTTAAACATATGTTTTTAGTCTCAAAAGTAGCCCCGCCTAAATATAAGGAGAGCTTCATAGTTTCCATGGTTGATAAATACGCGGCAGTGATTGAAGTGGTTAGCCCATTGAATTCATTGTTAAAGAAACGCATTATACATGCCATTTATCGTTTAGGTCTTGCCACTTAGAGATTGATTATTTGTAATCAATCTTTTCTTATTTGCTTAACATATTTGAAATGTTATAATAGTCTAGCAGTATATTCTACATCTAATTAATGTCCGCGCTATATAAAGGAGAAACAAATGTTAATTGGTTTTGACACTCTGATTCTTGTTATGATTATTAGTGTGTTTGCACAGAATATTACCATTGAAGTCCAGAACCAAGTAATGAAATCAAGGACTCCACGTCCTTATTGGTTATTATCTAGTATTCTGGCAAGCATTGGCTATATTAGTTTATTATTAGTTGATGTTATTTCAACTGAGCCAATCCTTATTTTTGTGGCGGCTTTTATATTTGTCTTAGCGGATGTCTTGAAGCTTAAGGGTGTTCAAAGAGAATTTACTAATGGTTATAATAATGATGAAAACTTGTTATTAAAGATATTGCCGATACTTTATGGTGTGGCTTTATTTATCTCAATTTATATTTTAAAAGATTTAAGAGTGACAATTATTCTGATATTTAGTATTCGTATCATTTCTTCATTATGTGGTTTATGGATGATATCGAGTTATCGTAAATTATCATTGATGATGTCAAAAGTATTATTGACAATTATTTTTATTGTCATGTTTATTAGTAATATTTATATTATTGTTCGAGTAGTCTTGGCTAATTCTTATGCTGGTATTTTTGGTGGTCAAGATATTTTTGTTTACTCCTATGAACTAGTGAAGAGTTTATTGTGGAGCTTAACGATTTTGACTCTTAATGTGAGTCAAGTTGAGATGGAAAAAGACGAGAACCTTGTTAAATACGAGACATTGTTTAATGTGAATCCTGATGTGCAGTTAATTGTGAGTGAAGATGATTTAACGGTTATTGAGGTTAATGATAGCTTTGTGGATATTTCTGGTATTCGACGTGATGATATCGTGGGTAAGTCAGTGGAAGAGGTTCCTTTATTGAAGCGTATTAGTGATCAAATTGATTATTATTCTAAGGTTATTGATGGGACACTTAATAATAGTGTTGAGATTCGTCAGAACTTAAAGGGTGGTAAACAATTTGTGGGATTATTGAATTATAATCGTTTTACGATAAAAGAGAAGCCGGTTATCTTAAATAGTCTTAAGGATGTGTCGGATAGTAAACATTTCCAACGTTTAAATGAGATCTTATCGGATGTTGTTCGTCAGAATCCAATTGCGATTGTGGTTACAGAACTTGATGGAAAGATTATTTTTGTGAATGATCAGTTTACCCAAATGACGGGTTATACCCAGGCTGATACAGCGGGTAATACTCCTCGTATTTTAAAGTCGGGTCAAAAGGATGTTGCTTATTATCAGAATTTATGGGATACAGTTTTAAGTGGTGAAGTCTGGCAGGGTGAAATTATTAATCGTCGTAAGGATGGTTCTTTCTATTGGGAGAAGAATCGTATTTTGCCTGTTAAAAATGAGAATGGTAAATTGATGGCGTTTGTTTCGATGAAGGATGATATTACGAAGTCGAAACAGACTGAAGAGAGTTTGACACTGAAAGCATCGATTGATGGTTTAACGGGTGTTAATAATTATTCTCATTTTATGGAGCTTTTTGAGAAACAGATGGATAGAGAATGGCAAGAGGGACAGACTAATGCGTTACTTATGATTGATATTGATGATTTTAAGATTATCAATGACTCATGGGGCCATATGTTTGCGGATAAGATATTGAAGAGTTTGGCTGAATACCTGGGCAAATCATTGCGTAATTATGATGTGTTGGGTCGTTTGGGCGGTGAGGAGTTTGGTATCCTTGTTGAGAATGTAAATAAGAAAGTGGCTAAGAGTATCGCGGATAGAATTTGTCATGAAGTCTCTGAAATGGCCTTCATCACGGATACCAATGAAGAAGTCCATGTGACGGTGTCGATTGGTGTGAATGTGTATGATAATGCGGATGATATTTATCAAATTATGAAAGAGGCTGATGATGCCATGTATGTTTCCAAGCGTATGGGTAAAAATCAGGTGACAATGGTATAAATTAGTTTTTGTAAGTGAGGGATGACCTCTTGTTTGAACCATGGGTTCTTGGCGTGCCAGCGAAAGTTTCGTGGGGATGGATGAACGAGTGGAAAGTATTGGGGTAGATAGTCTTGATAATGTTTGACTGTATTGGTTAGATTAGTGAAATCAGATATATAGTGGGCTTGTGCGTAGCGTCCGACTAAGAGTGTGATTTCAATATTGGGCATTTGTTCTATGAGGTATGGATGCCATTGTTTAGCGAAAAAAGAGCGGGGAGGTTTGTCTCCGCTTTTTGTTTTACCTGGATAGTAGAAGTCCATGGGTAAAATAGCGATCAGATTGGAATCATAAAAGAGTTCACGATTCATACCTAACCACTCCCGTAGGATGTCGCCACTTGGATCATTGAATAGTTGTTTGCTTTCTTGTGCTTTGAGTCCGGGGGCTTGTCCGATAATTAAAATCTTTGCCTCTGGGCTCATTGTGAATAATGGCTTGATTCCAAGTTGAGTAAATTGGCGATTATGGGGATCATTTTCTATCTTTCTTATAATATCTTTCATAGACATAGTATAATACCCTTATGAATGTGTTACAAGAAAAATTCTATCGCGCACTAGAGAGTCGCGATCATAACCTAGAGGGTATTGGGACCTTGGGTGAGAAAAGTGTTCATGCGACATTGAAGTACTTTTTGTGTGAGGACCATAGTTGTCATGAAATATTAATGGAATCTTTTGTGGCGGATGTAGTAGTGGATAAGACTATCTATGAGATTCAGAGTGGTCAATTTAATAAGTTGCGTTCTAAAATATTAAATTATCCTTTAGATTATGATTTACATATAGTCTATCCAATTGATGAGAGTAAGACAATTATCTGGTTGAATGAATTGGGTGAGGAAGTTGAGCGTCGTAAGTCGCCTAAGAAGGGCAACATTTATGATGTGGTGAGAGAGTTGTATAAGATAAGACCTGTTCTTAAACATCGTAAACTAACGATTGATTGTATATTTATGGATGTCGTTGAGTATCGTTTGTTAGATGGCTGGGATGTGACTAAGAAAAAAAGAGCGACTAAATTAGATAGAGTTCCTGTTAAATTAAATAAAATCATTAGTTTGAGTGAACCCCAAGATTACAGACAATTTCTACCTCCTAATTTACCTCAAGAATTTATGTCTAGGGATATTAAAAAATTAGTGAAATTAAGAGATCGTCAGGTGAGTGCTTTGTTGTTGGTTCTTAGGGAAATGGAGATTATTTCGGTTGTTGGTAAACAAGGAAATGCTTATATATACGCGGTTGATTAAAGTTGATATAAGTAGTATTATTACTATTAATAATTGTATTTAAAAAGGGAGCGCTTATGAGAGAGAAAAGAAAGGGTATGACGTTAGTTGAGGTCATTGTTGCGATGGCCATTTTTGCGATTATCATTGTCATGGTTTTTCCTGCGCTCGCAGTGCTTAATAAAAACAATACAATATCCCATAAGGTTCTTGAGGCTACTTATTATACACAGAAAGTAGCGGAGAGTCTTAATAAGGTGTCTACTAATCCTAATTCTGATGAAGAGATGCTTAGAGAGTACTTAGTTTCAAATGATTATACAATGATATCTGCGGATAGTTATGAGAAGGCTCTTGAAGATGCTCCTTATATTATGACGATTAGTTTTTCTTCAATGGCTGAATCGAGTAGTTTGTTAAAGATTAAGATTGAGGCTGCTCCTAAGAATGATTCGGCGAGTGATTATAGTGAACTGGAAATGGTTGTGAGACTCAGTGCGGATATCTTTTGATAGATTGAAGCTTAATTTACCGGTGATTGGTAAGTTAATGAGTACAATTTATTCGGCTCGTGCGGCTCGTGCGATGGCTTCTTTATATTCGAGTGGTATTCAGACGTTGGATATGTTGGAGACGACGGGTAAGATTTTAAATAATAAATATTTAGAGAGTCAGTTTTTGGATGTCTTGGTTGAGGTGAGTGAGGGTGGTTTGATCTCGGAAGCGATTGAGCGGACTCAGAGCTTTGATAAGATGTTGTCGTCTATGATTTATATCGGGGAAGAGTCTGGTTCTTTGGAGACTATTTTGAATGATACGGCGGATTACTTTGATGAAGAGGCAGATTCGGCGACTTCTAAATTAGTGGCTTTGATTGAACCGGTTATGATAGTTGTGTTGGGTATTATTATTGGCTTATTGTTGTTTCAATTATTATGCCAATATTTACAATGTATTCTAGTGGAGGTGGAGTCTAATGCTGGCGATTGAATTTCAAGAGAATCGAGTTTTAATGGTTGAGGGTAAGGCGTCGAGTAAGAAAATCACAGTGAAGAAAGTACATGAATTTCTTTATGATGAGTCATGGACTGATTCAGAGGGTGTGATTCAAATTGATGTCTTAGCGGATAAGTTGGATTATGAATTGAAGACAAATGGTTTTAAGAGTCGTAATGATGTGGTGGTTTGTTTTAATCATTTTAGTAGCATCTTTCGTGAGTTAGTGGTGCCCTATGTTGAGGGTAATAAATAGTTTATAAAGATAAATACCAGGTGATGAGTTGGGTTGAGTAGAGACTGGCAATTAAAATCCCGATACAGAGAAAGGGTCCAAAGGGCATTTCAGCCTTGCGACCTTGTTTC
>JAAZEF010000049.1 GCA_012512455.1 Erysipelothrix sp. | reverse complement strand
GTATTGAATATGTCCAATTGATTCAGAGGCTACTTGACCAGATAAATCAATTTCAATAGCAGTATTGATTGATACTTGGTTATCATTTTGACTGATAACAAATGGATTGTTCACATATGCTCCATTTAGTACTTCAACAATTGGATTATTGTCAACAAAGTCATAGAGTTCTTGGTCACCCATCACGAATGTAGTTACCATTTTACCCTTCTGTTTTTGTTTCTTAGCTCCTGTGATTACACCAGCTTTAGCAAGTTTTGCCATTTCGGAAGTCAACATTTCTGTATGGACTCCTAAATCTTTTTTATCATAAAGAGCGCGAGCAACCGCATTAGGAATTCCACCGATACCCAATTGAATACAATCACCATCTTTAATTAGATCAGCTATTAATTTACCAATGATTTCATCTTTTTCGTTAGGATCAACTGACTCAATGATTGGTACAGGGTAATCTGCTTCGATTAGATATTGAATATCATCGACATGAATTTGAACATCACCAAAAGTACGTGGGAAATTAGGGTTAGTCTCCAAAATAACCACTTCAACCTTGTCAATCATTTGTTTCTCATAAGTATTACTCATTGATAATGAAATATAACCATGTTCATCTACCGCAGAGCATGAACCGATATAGAAACGCGGTACTTTGTGTTCTAAACGACGAGTTCCTGCTGAGTGCAAATGATTAGGAATATATGACGCATTACCGTTTTTATGAATCTTACGAATTGTTGGTGAATAAAACCAACCATTAACAAAAAACTTGTCAGAATACTCTCCATCTTGGAATTTAAAATCACTCATCGGTAAGCAGTTAGTTATTTCAACAGGTTGTTGAATACGAGGGGCAATAGTGTGTATTTCACTTAAGATAGCATGTGCTTCTGCGCATCCTAATCCAGTAACAATTTCATCACCTTCATTAATCATATCTAACGCTTGTTGTACTGTAATATATTGTGCCATACAATCTCCTTTCGTAAGTAAAAAGGGTGCAATTAGCACCCTTTTGCTTTTAATACAAACTAAGAGGCTAAGATTTCATCAATATTTTGAAGTGGATGTACTAATGACCATCCTGGAGCTTCAGTTCCATCAGCGCCTTCAACCATCTCTAATTGCATAAGTGTCATAGAGTCAGTTCCAACACGACGTCCATCTTTGAAATCAACGTTGCCACCAAATGGAATTTTAACGTTAGCATTTTCTAATGCATCAACATAATTATCCCAGTTAAGTGTATCTTCACCAACAGCCTTTAAGCCTTCAGTAAAGAAGTGTCCAGCAATCCAACCAGCTGTCGCAAACGCGGAAGCAGCATGATCTGGATCAATGTTTTCAACGAAAGCAGCTAAATCTTCAGCAGCGCCATCTTGAGTTAAATCAAGCCAACCTGAAGCATATACTTCAAACTTGCCATTAGCTTCTGGATAAATTTGTGAAGCTACTACAGCGTCCGTATTGTTATATGAAGTAATAACTGGAGCACTGTTATTTTGAGCAGCAAGACCTGCAATAATTGTAGGAATCATTGCTTGGATAGAACCACCAAGTATAACGTCTACATCTTCATTCATAATGTTAGTAACTGCAGCAGATACGTCTGTTGCGTCAGCAGCCACTTGTTCAGCGACAAATTCAATACCTAATTCTTGAGCTTTAGCTTGAGCACCATTTAGCATGTCTTTACCAGCATCATCATTAGTATAAATCATACCAACTTTTTCAGCGCTAAAGTTAGCTACGGCACGTGCAATCATAACTTGTCCTTCAGTAATAAGGATAGGTTGTACTGGGAATGATAAGCGATCTTTACCTGTCGCATTTTCATTAAATAATGTATTTACGCCTGAAGCATAATAAACCATTGGAACACCTTGATCAGTAATATAATCATAAGTAGCTACGATTGATCCAGTGTAGAAGTGACCAACAAATGCAAAGATTTTTTCATCTTCAACCATTGTTTGTGCACATGTTACAGCTTTTGTAGGATCTGCTTCATCATCTTGGTGAATGAAACGGATTTGACGACCATTAACGCCGCCTGCATCATTAATCATCTTAAAGTAAGCTTCAATACCCGCATTAAACGGTACACCTACTGTAGAAAGGGCACCTGAAGTACCTGCACAGTTAGCGACTAATACTTCAGTGTCAGTAACTCCTTGAGATACCTCTGCCACTGGCTCGTTGTTGTTACCATTATTAGGTTCGTTATTGTTGCCATTGTTGTTATTGCCGTTATTGGCAGTTGAACAAGCAACCAATGCGAACACTAGTAATAGAGCAACTAGCATGTTGAATAATTTTTTCATAGAAAGTTCTTCCTCCTTTGTTTTTCTTTCTATATAAGCACTAATTTTACTTAGTTACTTCCCTAAATAAGCCTCAATCAATGTTGTTGATTGAAGTAGTTCTGAAGCTTGGCCTTCCTCACTCACTTTGCCAAGTTCTAAGACATAAGCATAATCTGCTACTTTAAGCGTTTGTTTCGCATTTTGTTCGACAATGACTACGCTGACGCCTGTTTTAGCAATTTCTCTGGTGACCTCCAATATACTCTTTACAATCAAGGGAGCTAATCCCAAGGAAGGTTCATCGAGTAAGAGCACTTTAGGTGAGTTCATAAGCGCCCTTCCTATTGCTAACATTTGTTGTTCTCCACCTGACAAGGTTCCAGCTACTTGCTTTTCACGCTCTTGTAAGATGGGAAACAATTGATACACAAACTCAAGATTCTTTTGAATCTCTTTCTTGTCGCTTAAGGTATAAGCGCCGGTCATCAAGTTTTCAGTAACATTTAAGTCATAGAAGATTTGACGTCCTTCAGGTGATTGAGAAATACCAGCTTTGGTAATTTTCTCAGCATCCATTTTAGTGATATCTTTATCCATAAAAGTGATGCTTCCGCTTTGGCCTTTAATCAGGCCCGAAATTGTTCTTAACAAAGTCGTTTTACCTGCGCCATTGGCTCCTAAAATTGCGACAACTTGTTTATCAAATACTTGAAGATCAATTCCTTTAATGGCACGAATTGGTCCATAACTTACTTCTAAGTTCTCAATCTTTAATAATGGTACACTATTCATCTTCATCCTCCGATCCAAGATAAGCAGTGATTACACCTTCATCCTGTTGAATTTCTGATGGTGTTCCTGTCGCAAGAAACTTACCAAAGTTAATCGCTGTAATGCGATCACATACATTCATAACTAATCCCATATCATGTTCAATTAATAGAATTGTACAATTGAGATTGTCACGAATCGACTTAATCATTTCTGTAAAATCTTTAGTCTCTTTATCATTTAGACCAGCAGCTGGTTCATCTAAGACGATTAGTTTAGGATCGCTCATTAATGAACGTGCTAGTTCTATTCGTTTACGGACACCATAAGATAGTGCACCCGCATACATATGTGCATATTGCTCAATACCAACCTGTTTCAAGATATCCAACGCTTTTTGACGAGCCTTGGCTTCTTCTTTTCGTGCACTAGGTGTATTAAACATTTGATGAATAAAACGTGTCTTAAACTCGATATGTCCGCCTATGAGCACATTGTCAAGGACGCTTAATTCTGGAACAAGTTCTATATTTTGAAACGTTCTAACTAAACCTTCTTTAATAACTTCATGAGTTTTCAAGTTATTGAGAGTAACCCACTCATCATTATGTCCTCTAAATTCAACGATGCCCTCATCTGGAACATAGAATTGAGTAATACAATTAAATACCGTCGTCTTCCCTGCTCCATTAGGACCAATAAGACCATAGATCTCTTTATCATTTATTTCAAACGATAGATTATCAACTGCCTTGAGTCCACCAAATGAAATGGATAAGTTACTAACTTTTAAGATCGGATTCATTTTGTTGACTCCTTTTCTATATTTTTGGAGAGCATTTTTTGTTTCAATCCACTAAAGAAACTAGCAATCCCATTAGGCCAGAACATCACAAATAGAATCATCAATAGACCTTGAATAATTGGTGTAAGATTTGCTAGGAATGGATAAGCTGGATTCTTAAAGAAAATCTCAGTAAATGCATACAGCAAGATAGCACCTAATAGTGTTCCACCAATTGATCTAAAGCCACCAACAACAATAATCGCAAGCAATGTTAGAGATAAGCTTAAGGACCATGTGTTTGGTAATGACACTCTAAAGAAATGAATGTAGAGCACACCAGCAATTGAAGCCAATGCTGTAGCGATAGAAAAGCTTAAGACTTTTGATGTATAGACATCGACACCCATTGCTTTGGCGGCAGGTTCACTGGAACGCATTGTATTAAATGAACGTCCAATGTACCCTTTCATTGCCAAATGGACAAGAATGAATACTACAACCATTACTACACAGATCAGAAGATACATTCCCTTTTGATCAAGTTGATAGAAACCTAATAGTTTTGGATAAGATTTAAGAATCATCCCTGATGAACCATTAGTGAACCAATCTAACTGAGTAAAAACTTCACGGAATATTTCGGATACGGCTAATGTCGCAATCGCAAGATAAATACCTTCAATTTTCAAAGACATAAAGCCAACGATGACTCCTAATAAGGTAGGTATTACTATTGCAGCAAGTACACCTAGCTCAAAAGGTAAAGATGTATTTAGCATAATGTAGCCTGATATATAAGCCGCAAAGCCCATAAATCCTGCTGTTCCTAATGAGATAAGTCCACTGTACCCTAGAAGAATATTGAGACCTAATGCCGCAATGGTATATACCATCGTGGCCGCAAAGGTAGATAAATATGCTACTTTAGCTACTCCCATATTGACAAAGAGTACTAAACTGGCAAAGACTAGACCGATAACGATATAACCAATAATTGGATTGTTAAATTTAAATTTATCTTTCATGGTTACACCTTCTTAACGACTTTCTTGCCAAAGAGACCTTGTGGTTTAAAGACTAGGAATATTAAAATCAATAGATACACGATTGGCTTACCCCAAACGGTACCTAATCCACTAGGTAGATAAACTTGTAATAAGTTAGTAAATATTGATATCAAGAATGCGGCAACAACAGGTCCATGGAACGTTGAGAATCCGCCAAACACCAATGCCATGAAGGCACTGATTTGTACGTCATTCATAAACGTAATTGTTACTGTTCCAAAGGGTGCTGCCATCACTCCCGCAAGAAGTGACAAAGCCGCAGCTGTTGCCCATGATAACATAGTTACAGTTTTGGTAGGAATTCCCATCAATCGTGCTGTTGGCTCATTGGAGGCCGTGGCACGGATAGCAAGTCCAATTTTTGTTTTCATTAAAATATATAGCATTATTAACATCACTATAAAGGTTAAAAAGATATTGAATAGCGCATTAAATGAAATTGTTGCGCCTAAGATATCCGCAAAACCTGCAGGAATGAAGCGTGGTAAAGTGAATGGATAGACACCAAAAACCATCGGTGTAATTCCTGTTATGATCATTAATATTCCTAGCGTTATTATCTGTTTTCCAACAGCACCGACCTTCTTTGAATTACGCATTACCACAAGGTCTATAATGATTCCCATTAAAATCGCTGAAGCAATACCTACAATTGTGGCAACCCAAATATTGGCACCACTGTCCACCATAAATTTGGCTACGACATAGGTATTAAACATTCCGATAACACCTTGTGCGAAGTTTGTTGTATACGATGTTCTATAAATAAGAATAATACCAAATGCCGCAAAGGCATAGATACTCCCATATTCAAGAGATCGTAAAACGACTTCTAATACATTACTCACTGATAGGTCCCCACTTTACGATATCTGCAGCCCAGACATAACCAATGCCTGCAGCGATCGAACAAACAATTGAACCATCTTTAACTTGACCTGATTCTACAGCTAATTTTAAGCCTAAGATTTGGTCAATTTGACCTAGGTGGCCATAATCTTCAAGATAGATGGATTGATCTTCATTCAAGTTTAAATCCTTAAGCATAGCTCTGTGACCTGAACGTTTAATATGTAAAATGTTTAAATAATCGATATCACTACGTGTTAGTTTACTCTTTTCTAATGCTCTATCGATACACTTATACCAGTTATCCATCGACACAGCATTAAGGCGATCTTTCATTTTCTTAGCATCCATCAATCTTAATGATTGGTATGCTTCATTAATATTAGCATCACTAATAGGATTCATAGTTCCACCAATTTCAACACCTGCGGTACGTGACAAAGAACCATCTGAAATAATATGGCTTCCCATAAGTACATTTTCATTATGATTTTTCTTAAGAATAACAGCACCACCACCGGCAGATAGGTTGTACATCATTGACATGTCTTTATCTGTATAATCTACAAAATCACCATTACGATAACCACCTGCAATTAAAATAGTATTAATATCAGGGTCAGCTAACAGCATATCTTTAGCCATTTTCATAGTGGTAATAGTTGTACAGCAACGGTTTTGAACATCAATACCCCAAGCATTAGTGGCACCAATGCGGTCTTGAATATATAGTGCTGAAGTCGTTAGTGGATATTCTTTCCACTCTTCACCAAAACAAAGGATGACATCAATATCTAAAGGATCGACTCCTGTGTTTTTTAAGGCATCTAAAGCAGCAAGAGCACCCATTTCTTGGGTTCCATCTGCTTGTGATGCGATATATTTCGTTTTGATACCAAGTTTATCTACAACTGCTTCTTCAGTCCAGACTCCTTGGGTGGCATCTGATATTTCTTTTGCACTCATTGTTTGCTCTGGTAAATAAATACCGAAGCCAACAATTCCAACGTTTGATTGCATAATTTCCTCCTTAAATTCTTTGAACAAGTGTATTGACCAACAAATCAAGATTATCAGTTAATACAGAATGTCCAACATTCTCAAAGATTACTAATTCTCCTTGATCCTTAAGTACTTCACCAGTGTATTGTGAGTCTGTTAGTGGTACAACAATGTCTTTATCTCCATGCATTACTACGATTGGAGCTTTGACTAAATCAATTCTACCACTTCCGTCCACTACACCATTATGTTCATGAGTCATATTGAAGATAGTCAATGCTACATCGACGTCTACTAAGTTTCTTTGTTTGAATATCGCATCTAAGTAAATCTCATAATCTTCCGATGAAGGTTGATTAAGATGATAAATAGTCGCATTCCAAACCATTTTCATAAACTCTCTATCAAAATTGCGATAAGCATTTAAGATAGGTAGAACTTGCACTGGATCTATTTCAATATCTTCACGCGTATAAATTCTTTCTGTCAAAATAGGCTGAAAGTTTTCGTCCTTTTTGAACATTGGGTAGCCTTTAAGTCCCACTGAATCTAATAAGAACACCTTTTCAATTCGTGAAGGGATATCAGCAGCCGTCTCTAAGACGATGCCGCCACCCGTACTCCAACCAACAAGATGGACTTGATTCAAATCAAGCTTTTCAATAAAGTTTGTTACATCACGTGAAAAATCATGAAGTGAAGTTAACACTCTATTGTAGGTTGAATCACCAAAGCCAACTAAATCTAGTGCGTAAACTTGGTATTTGTCTTCTAGTCTCTCCATCAGCACTTGCCAATGGACAGATGAACTCATGTTACCATGGACCAATAATACCACTGGACCTTCATTGCCACTTTGTCGATAAGCAATGGTCTCTTTAGTATCAAGTTGTATTGTTTTAACTGGGTATTGTTTCATAATTACAGTCTCATTCCACCATCAACTGCGATGTTTTGACCTGTAACATAAGATGAATCTTCGCTTGCTAAGAATAAAGCAACTTTAGCAATTTCATCAGGTTGTCCTAAACGACCTAACATTGTCATTGCTGCGAATTTATCTAATAAATCTTGAGGAACAGTCTTAAGGATATCTGTCATTGTGTATCCTGGTGAAATAGCATTCACGCGTACAGGGACACCTTTACGTGCAAACTCTTTAGCCCAAGTTTTAGCTAATGCTACAACAGCACCTTTAGTTGCTGAATAGTTTGCTTGACCAATATTTCCATAAGTTCCTACAACTGAAGAAATGTTAATAATGGAACCTCCACCTTGGGCTTCCATATATGGACCTACATATCTAGTTAAATTAAAGACACCCTTTAAGTTAACATCCATGACTAAATCCCATTGTTCGTCTGTCATTTTGCGAGTCATCGCATCACGAGTTATACCTGCATTATTTACTAATACATCAATACGTCCGTATTTTTCTACGATTTTATCAAAAACTTCTTTAGCTTGTGCACCATCACTCACATTTAAATTCATATACTCTACTGAATCATTTGTGTAAGTCATTTCTCCCATATCTAGCGCAACAACTTTGGCACCTTCTGAAGCAAATAATTCAGCCATCGATTGACCTAAACCCCTTGCTCCGCCTGTAACTACTGCTACTTTGTCTTTTAGTCTCATAATTTCCTCCTCTTTCATGAACGATTATTCACATGAACGAATGTTCACCTTAGCTTCAATATACATAAAGCGCTTTCAAATGTCAATACTTATTATTAAATTCTTTTATTCACAACTTAAAAAAACTCCATAGGAATCAATATCCCATGGAGTTTAATATTCTTATTCTAAATAACCGCTGTTTTCAAAGAATGTCTCAATAGTCTCAAGAGGAATTGCCGTCTTATCATCAGCACTTAAAGGCGTCCATTCGATCATGTCGACTATTTCACCATCTTCAATTAAGAGAACAGTGGGACCGTATTTGACACCAAATTGCTCTGTCATCGGTTCACGTAAATCTTTATCCATTAAAGAATCAGGACTTTCAACATCTAGATCGACAACCCACATATTGTTTCTGACACCCTCTTCGTTAGCAACTAGTTCATATAGATAATTCTTCTGCATTAACGTAGAGTCAGGACATTTTTCTGTCCACCCAAAATAAATAAGACCCGATTGACCTTCATCAATAAAAGTTTGAAGTTCATTAAAACTTAAGCGTTCTAAACTATCAAACGTTTCACTACTGACAGCACTTGAACCACAACTACTGACTAATAACAACAACATAATTAACAAAATCTTTTTCATAATTTCTCCAATCTATAGTTCACAAAACGAACAAATAAGCGATACATTACCGCAAAGGTAGGTACACCAAATATCATTCCAACTAATCCAAACAAACCGCCAAAGATAGTGATTGAAAACATAATCATAAATGAAGGTAGCTGTAAAGAATCGCCTAAGATATACGGTGATAATATATTTCCATCAATCTGTTGAGCTATTAGAATAATAATCGCAAACTGAATCGCATAGTTATAATCTACAGTCAACAAGATTAAAATCGATGGTATTGCTCCCATAAATGGACCAAAGAAAGGAATCATATTGGTAAACATTATAATGACACCTATCAATACCGCATATGGAAAGCCTAATATCAATAAAACAACAAATATAATAGCACCTAATAAAAGTGAATCCAATGCTTGACCAATGAAATAACTTCTAAATATGGATGATGTCATTTTTGTAAACGAAGTTAGTTCATCCGCTATTTTTAAGTTAAATACTGAATAGAGTAATTTTTTTATAGACAAACTTAACTGTTGTCGATCACTCAATAGAATCATCATAAAGAT
The DNA here is from genome assembly GCA_012512455.1 of Erysipelothrix sp. Classification (GTDB taxonomy): domain Bacteria; phylum Bacillota_I; class Bacilli_A; order Erysipelotrichales; family Erysipelotrichaceae; genus JAAZEC01. The sequence continues at coordinate 14,615 of JAAZEF010000049.1, read as the reverse complement.
AAGTACTAATATGAAACCCCAGACCAATTCAACGACAGTGGTCCACAGGCTTCCTAATATATTATAGCTTGATGTTAATAAAATCTCAAAGTTGCTCTCAACCCACTGTAGAGCTTGATTCAACAATTGCGAGATATCATATTCAACATTTAAGTTAGAAACCCAAGAATTTAACTGTTCAAAAAAGGTAGGTAAATTATTAATCAGAGTTGTAATTGATGTAATTAATTGAGGAATAACAAATAAGAAAAAGAGTGTTAATATTAAAAACAACATAATGATTGTCAATAAAGCAGAGATAACATTTTGAAGACTAGGATCCTTTATTGCTTTAGATACAAGTTGTTTTTTAATCCATTCCTTTAATGGAGCTAATAAGAATGCTACAAAAAACGCAACAATAAATGGCATTAAGACCGACAAAATTGTTTGTAAAAAAGTTAAGACAACATCTAAGTACGAATATAGCGAATAGATACTTATAAGAATTAAGCCTGCTATTAAAATAACGCGAGAATTCTCATTCAACCAAGTTCTAAGATTCATAATGAGGACCTCTATTCTGTACCCAGTTTTGTATCACAATATAAATAATGGTCGCAATTGGGACTGATAAGAACAATCCAATAATATTAAAATAATAATTTCCTAATACTAAAGCTACTAACACCCAAAAAGTTGGGAGTGAGAAAGCTTCACCAAACCAACGTTTGCTGATAAAGAGATTTTCAATTAACTTAAGAATAATCAATATCACTAAGACACTGATAATTGCTTGTATTTGAACTAACATCAAAAAGATAGTAATAAGAAACATCGAGGCTACAAAACCAAATAGAGGAATCATATTGAACAAGCCAAAGACAGTTGCTATTAATAAGGGATGTTTTATGCCAATTAAAGCTAAAACAAGAAATGAAATAGCTCCTAATAATACAGAAGAAGCACCTTTAGAATAAAAATATTGTTTAAAGACTTCCGAAGATATTTCACTTAATTGGACTAAGCGCTGTGTTATTTTAGTTCCAAATATCGCAAGTGAAACCTTCTTTGCGTTACGACTAAAAAAGGTGCGATCTAATGAAACATAGATAGAAACAGTAAGTGCTAAGAATAAATTAATGAACATGTTTGTGAAATCTAATGCGCCTGATAGTACAGATGTGATTGATGTCGATAAAGAATTAACCAAAAACTGTTGAGCTTGAGTAATACTGTTTTGAATTAAGTTTGTGATATTCTCATTAATTTCAATACTCTCATAAAAAGATTGAAGAGAACTCAAAAGACTTGGTAGTTGCTCAGAAACACTAATAATGGAAGAGATTAAGTCAGGTAAGATAAATAAGACAATTAATATAAAACAAAGAACTGCGAACAATGTCGATAATAAAGTTGCTACACCTTGTTTTACTTTATCTTTTTCAAAAGGTAAATGTTTCTTTATTTTCTTTTCTAAAGGATGAAGAATAAAACTTAAACCATAACCTAGAATAAAGGGCATCAACATTCTAAAAAGCGTGGATAAAACACGCCATAGATCATCGATATTACGCATGACAAAGAAGAAGGTCATTAGTATTAATCCGATAATGACTATTCTAAAAATTAATCTCTTTTCAGAAGCGCTTAATTTGTCTTTCATTTTGCTTTCCCCATTCTCTGTGCGTTTATTTCGTATAAACACATTGAAGTAGCACTGACTGCTGATAAAGCAATTCTAGCATTTATTGGATAAGAGATGGTCACATAAACATCACTGGCATCGACTACAGCTTTAGAGAGTCCTCTCATTTCTCCACCAATTGCTAATATCCAAGGACCATTAAAATCAGCTTCACCTATCTCTATTGCCAATTCATTACGTAAAGTACTTGCTATCTGATAATCTTCTTTTAAACTCTTTAATAAATTCCCTAAGTCATCACTTTGGTGCCATACTAATTTCTCACTCGCACCAGCAGATGCCTTAATTAAAACAGGCTCACTGTGTCCTAAGTTACGTGTTGGGGTAATGACACTTTGAACACCCATAATATAGGCAGTTCTTAACATCATACCTAAATTAAAGGGATCTTCTACCCCTTCTATAAGTAAGACTAAATCACCCACTATCTTGTCGGCCACATCATAATCACGTGGTTCACATTCCAATAGAATACCACCATGAGTATGTCCTATTGTCAGTTGATCAATTTCGCCTTGAGTTACTCTTTCAACTATGACGTTTTCACGATGAGCTAAATGTAAAATATAGTTAATATCTTTTGAGTGTTTACTCTCTAAAATCATCAATCTATGGATTTTATGATTGCCATTTTCTAAAACAGCCTTAACTGATAATGATCCTTCAATAATCATACATTATTTACTTTACGAATAAAGTCTCCTGGTTTCATTTCTTGTTCGCTAACAATACTGACTATTTCCATCGGTTTATAGAAGCGAGTAGTTTCTTCTTGTTGGCTATTTAACATCTCTTGAGCCTTAAATTGTATTGCCTCTCTTTTGGGACCAAAGAATTCTAATAAATCTTCATTTGTAAATTGATTTCTAATCTCTATATATGCTCTTTTGCTTTGATTATCATATTTTACTACTTTACCCACAAAACCTTGATTGACATCTCTACCATTAATACCATAAAGATGACCATCTGCTTTTGGAAATCCTTCATAGAAACCACTGTTTGTGGCTCTATTTTCCGCATTCAATAGTTCCAACATAGCAGCCTCAATTACTTCTTTGTCATTCTTTTGAGCATAGAGATCATCGATCGCTTTTCTATAAGCTCTTACGATGGTCGCAATATAGTACTCAGTTTTCATACGTCCTTCTATCTTTAAGGAAGTAATACCCATATCCATCATTTCTTTGAGTTGTCCAATCGCATTTAAATCTTTAGAGGACATTGAAAAATGTTCAGTGATTATTTCATCATTATCATCATAAATCTTGTATTTCCAACGACATGATTGTGCACACCCACCCCTATTAGCATCACGGCCTGTCATATAGTTTGAGAGTGTACAGCGTCCAGAATAATTGACACACATTCCCCCATGAGTAAATACTTCGATAGGACAATTTGTATTGTCTACTAATTGTTTCAGTTCACTCATCGTATGTTCTCTGGCAAGGACAACACGATCTGCTCCTAGTTGCTCATAAAACTTAATAGCTGAAGTATTAGTAATTGATTGTTGAGTGCTTATGTGAACTTCAAATTGACAGCCTAAAGCTTTTGCTCGTGTTAAATAGGCACAAGAAGCGACAATAATCGCATCGACGCCACATTTATCGAGCGCTAGTAAATATTCATCTAGTGCTTCAAAATCATCATCATGAGGAATCATATTAACGGTCACATGAACTCGACTTCCATATTGATGAGCAAAATCAACACCCTCTTTAATAGCATCTAAATCGAAGTTAGAGGCACGTGAGCGTAATGAAAATTGTTTCCCACCTATGAAAACCGCATCGGCGCCATATTGAACCGCTATTTTAAGTCTATCTAAATCTCCTGCTGGAGCGAGTAATTCAATCTTATTCATACTTTTTCCTTCTTGTCAGTTGTTTTAATATCCCACAGTGCTCTAGAGAAACTAATGGTGGGATACTTTTTGATAAGTTCTTCATTAGAAATTGTACCATACCTAAACATGTTACCTATATCAAACAACAATTCATCAGGCATCAATAAAGGATCTACTATCAAATATTTAAAGACTTCTAGTCTATCTATATCATTAAACCCATTAAGCATACTCCCATGATACACATGAGTACCATAGTTATCTTCCATAATTAAATACGAACTATTTGGTCGAGTTGCTTCTTTCATCTTGTATAGTTTGTCTTTATCAAACGATAACTTCTCATGTTCTCCATAGGCCTCTAAGAGCTGTCGTCTTGATGTTGACATCAGTTGGTGTCCAAAGAAATTAATAGAAGTAGGACCTTTTATATCGTGAGCAATCTGTATCATCTCATCGATGGTCAACTCTCTGGCAACAACGACACCACTGATTCCTTGTTCTAGATACACATTGATGTCAGCACTAGATGTTAAAGTGGTATCAGTTTCTAAGATGATTTCTTTAGAATATCCTAATTCTTTCAACATCATAAAGACACCGATATCAGAAATTATTATACCTTTGAGTGATAAATCTTTGATATCATTTAACAATTCCTTGAGCTCTTTTAATTCTGGTTCAAAAAAGAAACGGTTAATTTTAAGATAAAAATCAATCTCTTTATATTCTAACAACTCTTGTATCTTCTCTAATGAAAGTGGATCAATTGCTCGTACACTTAAGAAAGGATGACACAGTGTTAATGTTTGATAACCCTGTTGATAGAAGGAATCTAAAGAAATGTGTTGTTGATAAGCTGTCATTAATTTCATATTGAGACCTCTTTTTTATCTTTTAGTAAAAAGACCACACAAACAATAGTCAACAATGTAATTAACAAGATTACACTGAAGACTGATTGATACATTTGGAAAGTAGTAAATGTCTCTGGAATTAGATTTAAGATAAGTCCATAGATTTTATCTCCATAATAAATACCTACCGCGAAGAATGTTTGAAAGATTGCCATACTCATTTCTCTTTCTGATACATCATAAGGTTCTAAGGCAATCCCTATCAGTGAGTTATATGTTAATCCATAACCAAAACCACTTAAAGAATATGTAATGAATAAGACAGTTGGATCTTTTATAAATAGAATAATTATATTAAATCCTACTGAAAACAAAAGCCCCATCAATAAAGTATTCTTTGTTCCAATACGTTTTGAGAAATAAAGTCCTGCTAGTACACCCGATCCTAATTGAGCTATTGAGTAAATAAAATCAATATAAGCGATTGCGAAAGGATTCATATTAATAAAATCATTTTGAGCATAGGTTACAATATTTGAACCAGATAAACCAAAGCGAATAAAAGAAATAGAAATTCCTATTAATCCAAAGACCCACACTTGTTTAGAAGTCACTAACTTCTTAAATGTAGTCCATGTCATAGTTCTTACTGGTTCTTTATTATCTTTGATAAAGAATAAAAAGATGAGTGCAATTACAGCTAACAATAATGAAATCTTCCACATAAAAGAATAGTCATTTACCGCATGTTGTGTCGCTACATATTGAAATGGCGACATCATAAACTCAGCTAACAATGGTGCCACTGATAACATAGATACCGACATCATGGCCTGTTGAGGAGTAAATGTTTCCGAAAATAGCACATTAAATAGTGATAACATGGAGGCCCCTAATCCTAAGGCTAGGGATGAATATAACAAGGAATCCCCATTTGGAGAGATAATAACCCATAACGAAGTTATCGAAATAGCTACTAAGGCAGTACCTATCATAAACTTTCTTGACTTAAATAAATCGGAAATTAAAAAGACAGGAAAACGCGCAAAAATTGACATCAAACCATAGGCGGCAGCGATGGTTGCCCCTATTGAGATACTGAGCCCTAATCCTCCTTGTTCTATTGGATTGATGGCATAGGACTTTCGATAAGCTCGTATGATATTGACCGAAGACCAAAACAAGACTAATAACACAAAAATAAGCACTTGATACTTACTTAGTTTATAGTGTTTAATAATCCACACTGTTAAAAGTAAAGTACAAATGATGGTAACCAAATATATTAAGACATCTGTTGACATAATTAACCCCTTTTTTACTTGTCTATTATAACTAAAATGCAAAGACTCAACAACTCCATGGTTCAATATGATAAAATATGAACTTAGGAGGAAAACTATGTCAAAAACACTTATTCAAATAGAAACCAATCAAGGAACTATTAAAGCAGAACTCTATCCAGAAATTGCGCCAAAGACTGTCGAAAACTTTATTTCATTAATTGAAAAAGATTTCTACAACGACACAACCTTTCATCGTGTGATACCTGGATTTATGATACAAGGTGGCGATCCTGTAGGTAATGGAACTGGAGGTCCTGGTTATTCCATTGAAGGTGAATTCACTAATAATGGATTTAAAAACGATTTAAAACATACACGTGGTGTTTTATCGATGGCCAGAGCACAAGATCCAAATTCTGCCGGTTCACAATTCTTTATCATGGTTGCTAATTCCCCTCACCTAGATGGTGAGTATGCAGGTTTTGGTCAAGTCATTGAAGGTTTAGAAGTGGTTGATAAAATTGTCAATGTACCTCGTAATTTCAGAGACTTACCTAATGAAGCTCAAAAAATTATCAGTATGAAAGTACTATAAAAAACATCAACTCCATTAATCGGAGTTGATGTTTTTTATTCAGATACCTTTTGGCTTTTTGCGTCAGTTAAACGTTCCATATCTTTAGCACTCAATTTGAGTTCAAAGACGTCAAAGTTTTCCTTGATTCTTTCATATGTTACAGATTTAGGTAAAGGTAAATAGCCTTGTCCTAAGATCCAAGCCATAATTACTTGTGCCTGAGTTGCTTCATACTTTTGAGATAACTCAATCAATAACTCTGAATCAAAAGCCTTCCCTGTCGCAAATGGACTATAAGCTTCGATTAAGATATTGTGGTCGTCACAGAATTCTGTGACCGCAATCTGAGTATTTCCAGGATGAAATCTAATTTGATTAATAACAGGAATTACTATTGTTCTAGCGAGTAGATTCTCTAAATCACGCTCATGGAAGTTAGAAACACCTATTGCTCTGATGTAACCTTCTTCGTATAGCTTTTCCATTTCTTTCCATATCGCTACGTTTTCATCATGATAGTCATAGTTTGGAATGCCATCTTGCCAAGGGCGAGCATTATGGATTAAGTATAAATCCACATATTCTAAACCTAAACTTTCTAGTGATCTAAAGAAGTATTCTCTTACTTTAGTGTCAATTTCATCTTTTATCGCTGAAGGAAACTTAGTAGTCACAAAAATTTCTTCACGAGGAATCCCTGAATCCTTGATAGCTTGACCAACACTCTTTTCATTTCCATAAACATAAGCAGTGTCGATATGACGATAACCTAATTCTAAAGCTGCTTTGACCGCATCATATGCTTCTTGGCCTTCTTCTATCTTCCATGTCCCAAAACCAACACTTGGTATTAAGACATCGTTATTTAATAAATATTGTTTTTGAATCGGTTTTTCCATTCTTTCAATTGCATTTAAAACACGATCAGCATCTGTTTTAGGATCAGTATCCTTAAATACTTCTCTGATGACATGATTTTCATCTAAGATAAAGGTGGTTCTAATGACCCCTTGAGACGTGATGCCATCTCTAACTTTATCGCCCCATACACCATAAGCTTTAATCGCAAGATGATCAGGATCTGCAAGGACATCAAAAGAAAGACCGTGTTCTTTTTGAAATTGTGAATGACTTTCTACGCCATCTTGGCTGACCCCTAAGACAACTGTTTTGTGAGTATAAAAATCTTCTTCACGATCACGATAAGAACAAGCTTGTTCAGTACAACCTGGCGTAAAATCTTTTGGATAAAAATAAAGAACAACTTTACGTCCTTGATAATCTGAGAGTTTTACCTCTTGGCCATTTTGATTTTTCAATGAAAAATCAGGTGCATTCATATGTACATCTAACATAATTTCCTCCTAAATTTTTAGTTTCTAAAAAAAGCCCAACCACACCAGACATAAATAAAGTAAAGAATGATGCTGGATTGAAAGTTGTTAAGAAAAGGTACTGAGACCCAGCCCATTTGATACGTAAATAAAAGAAATACGATAAAGGCGATGATCAATTTTAAGACCCAAGTGTTTGAGCGTTTTGATTTTAAGTTCATTGATAAACCAAAGCTAAAACTTGCGATGGCCCAAAAGAGAGTACTAACTAATGGAATTGAGATAATTCCTAAAAACGTAAATAAATAATGAATTATCCAAATAACTAGAAGTGCTAATAATGGTAACAAAGTTGTGGTCATGTTTAATTTCCTTTCCTTATTGTATTAACATTGAATCTCCAAATGAGAAGAAACGATATTCATAATCAATTGCCTCTTGATAGGCTTTCATAATAAATTCCTTACTTGAGAAAGCACTGACTAACATGAGTAGCGTCGATTCTGGTAAATGGAAATTTGTAACCAAAGCATCAATCGCTTTGAATTGATATCCCGGATAAATAAAGATATCGGTCGATGATTGTTCACTCACAAACTTACCATAGCGACTCATCTGTGATTCCAAAACACGGGTGGTTGTTGTTCCTATTGAAATAATTCGTCGTGAATTAGATTTCGCTTCATTTAACAATGTTGCTACTTCTTCACTAACTTCATATTCCTCCAAGTGCATAACATGTTGGTGAACATCATCCACTTTCACTGGTCTAAAGGTCCCTAGACCGACATGTAAAGTGATTTCAGCAATACTAATCCCTTTGTCTTTTATTTGTTTCAATAACTCAGGGGTGAAATGAAGTCCTGCTGTTGGAGCTGCGGCTGACCCTTCTACTTTCGCATAAACTGTTTGATAACGATTTTTATCTTCCAGTTTTTCATGAATGTAGGGAGGTAGTGGCATTTCTCCTAAAGTATCAAGTAATTCCATAAGAATACCTTCAAAGATTAATTCAAAGACACGTATTCCTTCATCTTTTACTTCAACACAGAGTGCTTTCAATAGACCTTCACCAAAGGTGATGACAGTTCCTATTTTAACAACTTTTGCGTTACCTACTAAGCATTCTGCCTTGTTTTCAACTATTTTCAGAATTAATAGCTCCACATGAGCATGGGTTTCTTCTTTTGTTCCAAACAAACGAGCCGGGATAACTTTTGTGTTATTCATGACCAATAAATCATTGGGTCTTAAAAAGTTTATTAATTCATCAAAATGATGATGAGATATACTTTGTTCCTCTTTATCTAAAACCATTAATTTGGAGGCACTACGATTGCTAAGAGGAGTTTGTGCTATTAACTCTTTTGGTAATTCAAAACTAAAATCACTTGTTTTCATTAAAACCCCTTACTATCAGGATGGTCTAAATTAAACTTGGTAAAGATTTCATCCTTAAAGTCTTGATAACGATCTTCTTGTATTGCGACTCTAATTTCTTTGGTAAGATTGATTAAGTAGCGTAAATTGTGAATTGATAATAAACGCATCCCTAATCCTTCATTAGTTCTCACTAAATGTCGAAGATAGGCTCTAGTATGATTTGTACAACACTCACAGTCACACTCTGAATCTAGTGGACTAAAATCAAATTCATATTGTTTCTTACGAATATTGATTCTACCTTCTGAACTCATCGCTGTCCCATGACGTGCAATACGTGTGGGTAAGACACAATCGAACATGTCAATACCTCGTAGAACACCTTCTAGGATACCATCGATGGAACCTACTCCCATCAAATAGCGTGGTTTCTCTTCTGGTAAATGAATCGTCGAATCACTGATCATTTGATACATCAGTTCTTTACCTTCACCTACAGATGTTCCCCCTACCGCATAGCCATCAAAATCCATTTCTATAAGAGCTTTGGCACTTTTTTCTCTCAGATCAGCAAACTCTCCCCCTTGGACAATCCCAAAGAGTGACTGAATGCCTTCTTTTTGATGAGCATCTTGGCCTCGTTTTGCCCAACGTAATGTTCTGTCTACACTATCTTGCATGTATTCATAAGTTACAGGATATGGTGGACATTCATCAAAGGACATAATGATATCTGCTCCTAATTGATTTTGAATATTAATTGCTTTCTCTGGACTTAAAAATAAAGTATCCCCATTTAAGTGATTCTTAAATGTTACTCCTTCTTCTTCAATCTTACGTAAATGACCTAAAGAAAAGACTTGAAAACCACCGCTATCAGTTAAGATAGGGTTTTTGACATTCATAAAAGAATGTAGTCCGCCTGCCTGTTCTACCACATCAGCACCAGGTCTAATCCATAAATGATACGTATTCGATAGAATCACACCAGCTTCAATTTCTTCAATATCTCTAGGTGATAAAAACTTAACAGTTGCCTGTGTGCCTACGGGCATAAACATGGGTGTCTCTACACTCCCATGGGGTGTATGTAAAATACCGGTACGTGCACCGGATTGTTTACATATATGAGTTGTTTCAAATGTTACTGCTCTTTTTTTCATAGCCTTATTCTACCACACTTTGTCTCTTTATCATGATTTCTGTCCATCCCAATTTTAAGCCAACATTTATCGCAAGATTTAATGAATTCGTATGGCTCCACTGTGTCCCATAAGTAATTAAAGCATCCGGCCATCTTTTTTGTGCTTGATATATCAATGCCTGTACTGCTTTTGTGCCAAATCCTTGATGATTATAATCTTCTTTAACATGAACTCCTATTTCATAAGTGTATAAGCCTGTTCTATTGAGTCCACTGACACAGACAATCTCTTGATTTTTCTCTAACGCAATTCCTAAGACATCCTCAAACTTTTTATCAAAAGTAAATGATTCTTTGAAATCACTCTCTTTAAATGCTTCTATCATGTCTTTTTCAATCATTATATAATCCTCATCAATATCAGTAACAGACTTATCAGCTACGAAAAATGGTGCGATATTTCCAATGGTTAAACCATAAGAATTTAAAATGTTCTCTAGCTCTTTGAGATTACTCATCTCAGTAAACCATTGAGCAGCACAGTCTTGATATTTTTGTTGTAAGATTTGTGTCAATTCTAAGTTATTTGTTCTCACAAAAAGTCGATTAAGACTAATAATGATTGTGGCTTCCTGTTGTGCCCAATATCTCATATCGGAAGTGATGTCACTTGTAGAAAATAAATGAGTACCACTATCATGGTCAATATTTAAATCTTTTAGAAACTGATTAATCATGATGTCTGTTAGCTTGTTTTCTTTCATAACTCTTTAAATGTTTCTTTCTTAATCTAATCGCATCAGGTGTTACTTCGACTAGCTCATCATCTTTAATAAACTCAATCGCATTCTCTAAAGTTAATACACGATGTGGAACTAACTTCATGGCTTCATCACGTCCATCTGAACGAATTGCTGTTGCTTTTTTGTTCTTCGTAGGATTGATTTCCATATCTAAGTTACGTGAAGATTGTCCGACAATCATTCCTTCATAGACCTCAGTCTGTGCTCCAATGAAAAAACTTCCTCTTTCTTGAAGATTAAAAATCGCATAGGTCATGGCTGTCCCTTGTTCTGTTGAAATCATTGAACCTGATTCTCTTTCCTCAATGGATCCTTTGAATGGTTCATAGTCAAAAAAGACACGGACCATCGTTCCTTCACCATGAGTATCATTAATGAATTCTTGACGATAACCTAATAAGCCTCTAGTTGGTACATGCCACTTCATGGTGGTCATAGAGTTCTTTTCATCCATTTCTAATAATTCACCACGACGTAAATTAAGTTTGGAGATGATGGTACCAGAGTAATTAGTTGGTATTTCGATCATGACCTCTTCTATGGGTTCATATTGTTTGTTCTCAATTGTTTTATAGATGACTTGTGGTTTAGAGATAGCTAATTCATAACCTTCTCTTCTCATGTTCTCAATTAAAATCGTTAAATGAAGTTCACCACGACCTGATACCTTAAAAGTATCAGTGGTTGATGTTTCTTCCACCTTAAGTCCTACGTTAACTTCGAGCTCTTTTTGAAGACGTTCAGAGATACTACGTGATGTAACATACTTACCACTTTTTCCAGCAAATGGTGAAGTGTTGACCATAAAGTTCATTGATAGTGTAGGCTCTTCGATCACAAGTGGATCTAAGACCTCTACTTGATTAGGAAGTCCTACTGTATCTCCTATTGATATCGCAGAGATACCTGAAATTTGAACAATATCCCCTGCGTATGCTGCGTCTACTGAGACTCGTTTCATCCCAATATAAGTATAGACTTGATTGATTTTGTGAGGATAAATATTACCGTGATAATCCACGACATGGACATTCATTTGTGGCTTAATAACCCCTTTAAATAAACGACCAATTCCTAATCTTCCAACATAATCATCATAGGCAAGACTGGAAATTTGTAATTGAAGTGGTTCTTCACTCAAATCACTATAAGGAGGCACATGGTCAATAATGGTTTTAAACAAAGGTTCAAGATTTTGTGAATCATCGTCTAAATTAATTTGAGCAATTCCTTCTTTTGCGACACCATAAAGTATCGGAAAATCAAGTTGACTGTCATTTGCTTCTAAATCAATAAATAACTCGTAAACTAAATCTATGACTTCTTCAACTCTTCTATCGGCTTTATCAATTTTGTTAATAAATAGTATTGGATTTAAGCCTTGTTCTAATGCCTTTTTGAGTACAAAACGAGTTTGGGGCATTGGCCCTTCTGCGCTATCGACTAATAAAATGACGGTATCGACTGTTTTGATAATACGTTCAACTTCTGATGAAAAATCAGCATGGCCTGGAGTATCGACAATATTAATTTTAATATCGTGATATTGTACTGAACAGTTCTTTGAATATATGGTGATACCGCGTTCTCTTTCCAAATCATTGGAGTCCATTACTTGGTCAACAGGTTGTTCGTGTTGACTAAAGACACCGGACTGGTTTAAAAACGCATCTACTAAAGTTGATTTTCCGGCATCAACGTGTGCTATAACTGCTAAATTAATAATCTTTTGTTTATTCATATGTTTCGCCTCTTCTTAAAACTGGTTCATTATAACATACTTGACTATGTTATAATCAATCTATGAATAAATTAAGCCCCTTTAAATATAGTCATGATAATAAGCGATATCATACATTTAATCATTACTTAAAATCAAATTATGGACAAAAGGTTTTTAAGATACCAGTCGATGCTGGATTTACTTGTCCTAATCGTGATGGCACAGTAGATCATACTGGCTGTTCTTTTTGTTCAGCACGAGGATCTGGTGACATGATTATCAGAGGCACTTTGGAAAAACAGATAGAAGAAGGTTTTAAAATGATGCGTCGTAAATGGCCAACTGGCTTAGCGATGTTGTATTTCCAAGCCTACACCAATACCCATGATACTCTTGATAACCTTAAACTCTTATATGATCCATACTTTGAAGATGATCGTTTTGTCTCGATTTCTATTGCGACAAGAGCTGATTGTTTAGATGATGAAAAAATAGCCTATTTCAAAGAAAAGTCAAAACAAAAAGACTTATGGTTAGAAATTGGTTTACAGTCAATTCATGAATCGACCAATGAGTACATTCATCGGGCACACGATACTTCAATCGTCTTTGATGTGATCAAGAAGTGTCAAGATGCCAATATTAAAGTCTGTATTCATATCATCAATGGTTTGCCTTATGAGACCAAAGAGATGATGTTAGAGACAGCTCAGGCTTTAGCTAAAGTGAAAGTGGATGCTATAAAAATACACATGTTTCATGTGCTTAAACATACGATGGAAGCCTATCGTTACAAACATAACCCCTACCCTTTATTGAGTATGGAAGAGTTTGCTGATATTGTGATACAACAACTTGAAATCTTACCTCCCAAAACTATCATTGAACGTTTGAGTGGCGATGGCTTAGAGAAAGATTTGATTGCTCCAATGTGGACTCTCAAAAAGATAAATTTATTGAACCATATCGATAAAGAGATGGTTAGAAAGGATACTTATCAAGGAATAAATTATGAATCGTAACGTAGACATCGTCCATAACTGGATGAAAGAAAATATTAAAGATGATTGGATAACTGTTGACATGACTTGTGGTAAAGGTCGTGACACTTTGGAGATGGCCAAATTAGCACAACATGTTACTAGTATTGACATTCAAGAAAAAGCTCTTGATCAAGCCAAAGTGTTAACTCAGGAATATAGTAATATCACTTATATTCATGATGATCACACTAACATCAATCACTATATCAATGATTTTATTAACCTAGTAGTCTTCAATCTTGGTTACTTACCTGATGGTGACAAAAAGATAATGACCAACTCTGACTCTACTTTGATGGCTTTAAGTAAAATTTATCCTTGGATTCGTAAAAATGGCTATCTCATTATTACGTGTTATTTAGGACATAAAGGCGGAAAAAAAGAACACGATACTGTGAAAATGTGGATTGACCATTATAAAAACTTTGAGGTCACAGTTATCGATTCAGGTAAAAGAAATAGTCCGATAACTTATATTTGTAAAAAGATAAGTTTAGATTCCAGATAATTAATTATTTAATATCAAATTTCCACTCATTTTCTTCCAAATAATAATAGAATTCTGACTTTTCACCTGTAAAAATACTAACCATTTCTTCAAAATCAACTGATAATGGATACTTTGTTAGTTCTTTTTTGTTAATCCAAAAGACTTCTCCTTCAGTTGAAGATTTAAGGGTTCCAAAGAACGAATTAGTTTTAAAGAAAAACACAATATATCGACCATTATCGGTAGGATAGTGTTTAACTCCACACAAAACGACATTATCAATATCTAGACCTGTCTCCTCTTTTACTTCACGTATGGTTGAATCAATTAGAGATTCTTCTCTTTCAATATGACCACCAGGAAAAGTTAGTCCAACAACCTCAGGATCCTTCTCACCTGTTTTATTTAAGACTAGAATTTTATCTCCATCTTCAAT
>JAAZEF010000048.1 GCA_012512455.1 Erysipelothrix sp. | reverse complement strand
TGTGTGCATCCTATCAACATAAATGATATAATCAACAAGTAATAAAATCGTTTCATTTTGATACCTCGTGTTGGTATTATAACATAGGAAAGGTGGTAATTATGAATCCAAGACAAAAAACAGGACTCGTTATCTTTATATTAGGTTTAATTTTATTTCTAGGACAAGAATTCCCCAGAATATTTGATATAGTGAGAGAATATGTGACTTTTCCAGTCGTCATTATGTTAATTGGTCTCTATATTATTCTTGCCAATCGTCCACATAAGAAGAACTCAGTCGACGAATAGCACAATATAAAACGTCTTTTTACCTTTTTTGATGATGCTGATTTGTTGTTCTATCGCATCATCTTTTTTCATTTCAAAGTAAGTATCATCAATTTTTTCTCCATTGATACTTATAGAACCTTGAGTTATTAGTGTTCTATCTTCACGTTTTGACTTAATTAAGTTGTTATCAACCAAAAGATCCACTAAAGACATACTCTTCTCTACTGTAACTGAAGGAGCATCTTTGAGTGCTAACTTAATTTCTTTAGCACTTAGTTTCTCAAGTTGGCCACTAAATAATGTCTCACTGATGCGTATCGCAGATTCTAAACCTTCAGCTTTAAAAACTAACTCTGTTAATTCACTTGCTAATGCACGTTGAGCAATTCTCTTATGAGGTTCCTTTTCGTGTGTCGCAATAATTGATTTGATTTCATCGACAGATTTCATAGATAGACGTTTCATGAAGTTCTCGATATCTTCATCCGCAACATTAATCCAAAATTGATAGAAAGTATAGGCATCAGTTCTATTAGGATCTAACCAGATGTTTTCCCCTTCTGATTTACCGAATTTAGAACCATCTGCCTTGGTAATTAATGGTGAGGTGATACCGAAGACTTGCTTAGTTCCACCATGAACTTTACGTATCAATTCTGAACCACTGAGAAGATTACCCCACTGATCTGATCCACCTATTTGTACTTCACATTGATGATGATCTAATAAATGAAGCCAGTCTAAAGCTTGTAGAATAGTGTAAGTGAATTCAGTGAAAGAAATACCAGTATCTAAACGTGAGGCAATGGTGTCTTTGGCTATCATTGTATTGACGTTAAAAAACTTCCCATAGTCACGTAGAAACTCTAATAAATGAATGTCTTTAAGCCATTCATAGTTATTAAGAACTGTCACGCCATTATCGTCGACATCAGAAACAATACTCTCTATTTGTTTTTGTATCGCAACAGCATTCTTTTGTACGGTTTCAATTGATTGTAATGTTCTTTCACTACTAGGACGAGGATCACCTATCATCCCTGTACCGCCCCCTATTAATGCAATAGGATGATGGCCTTCTTTTTGGTAACGTTTCAATAATAAAATTTGTTGTAAATGTCCAATGTGTAATGAGTCTGCGGTTGGATCAAAGCCACAATAAGCACTCATCGGTGTTTTCATTCTTTCGACTAATCCTTTTTCGTCAGTTACATCTTTAAATAGATTTCTCCATTTAAGTTCTTCAATAAATCTCATATTAATTCCTCCATAGTATAAAAAAACGTCCCTCAAGGACGCAAGTGCGTGGTACCACCTTAATTTCACACATAATGTGTGCTCAATTCGTTAACGCCGAAGTTACGACCTATTTTCATAGATATGCTCCAAGATGTATCCATAAGTGTTATCTAATAGCTTTCACCATCCGCTAATTCTCTGAGTAGATAAATTCTTATGCGCTTCTCTTCATTGCATCACAATTGTAAACAATTCTGTTGATAGTGTCAAACAAAAACAGAGCACTTAGCTCTGTTTGGTTGATTCTCTTTCTGTATAAAGATAGTTTAATTCAATCTCTCGTTCATAAGAGTCGTCATTTTTAAGCATCTTAGTTAAAACACGCATCGCAACGGCCCCTAAGTCATATGATGGAATTGAGAATGATGAGATACGTGGACGTACCATGGAGTTATATTTAGTGTCAATAACACAAATAATTTCCATATCATTTGGAATCTTTATTCCATTCTCTTCTGCCGCATTGACTGCCGCAAAAGCTTGAGAGTCACGATAAGCCAACAATAAATCATATTTAGTTTCTTTTAGATGATCACTTAAGAAATCATAGGATGTACGATAAGTTCCTGGGATTTGAATGAAACCATCAAAAACTAAATCATTTTCCTTAAATGCTTTTGTTGCGCCATCGATCATTAATTGACATGAGTAATTATTCTTTCTATCTTGAATAATACCGATATTCTTTTGCCCATTCTTAAGATATTCATCAACTTTTTCATAGACAGCACGTTCAATGTCTACATAAACAGAAGACAGTCGTTCATCTGAAATTCGATTGTTAATAATGACAATCGGGATTTCATATTGGGTAAGCTCTTTAAGTACCTTGTAGTCCATCTTATCGTTATAAATGACTACACCGTCTACTCTAGATTTTATGATCGTTTCAATAATGTCAGAAATTTCTGAGATGCCTTCTGTAGTCGTATGTAACATAATGTTGTATTTATAAATACGAGCTACATCCAAAAGACCATTAATGACATTACCTGTGTATGTGAAACTTGCTTCTGGGACAACTAACGCAATCGTCGTTGTTTTAGAGAGTGCAAGACCTTGTGCTATCGCATTAGGTTTGTATCCTAAACGTTTAATGGCAGCTTCTACACGTTCACGTGTATCTTTTCTTACCACATCCACATTGTTAATCACTCGAGAGACTGTAGCTAAAGAGACATTAGCCTCTTTAGCTACATCGTAAATTGTAACTCTTTTCATTTACTTACCTAGTTTATCTTTCAATTTATCTAAAATCGAGGATGAACGTTCACTGATTTCTTTAGCAAATTCTTCGGTTTTTTCTTTGATATGATGGACTGTTTCAGAACTCTTGTCACTGAGGTTATCCATCTTTTCGTCTAACTTAGCTTCTTTGGCGAGGTTCTTTACCTTAGTTGTTACTTTTTCTAAAACATCACTTGTTTCTTCAGATAAATTTTCAACAAATTCACTTACATCTACTCCATTGGAAATATCTTCGATTTTTTCTTTAACATTAGTAAAGAAATCTTCAAAATGATCTTTAGCGTCATCTAAATATGCATCTATTTCATTAACTTCTTTTAATTGTTTAATTTCTTTTTGAATTCTTTGTAAATCAAATGATATCTTACGGGTAGTCGCATTCTTTAACTTTACAAAATTCTCACTTAACTCTTCTGTATCAATTTTATCCTGTAATGATGCAACTAAATCTTCACTTTCATATTGAATTTTTTCAAATGTTTTAGCAACTTTTTCTTTAATTTCGTTCACGTTAATCTCCTTTTTAATTGTTGGTTTTACTTTTGGCGTTTTTTTTTACTTCTTTTTAAAAGCATGCTCAAGCCATTTCTTAGAAGAGAAATATTACTCGAAGTAGACCCGACTGCTCTTGAGACAGCTTTGCCACCTTTATCATGAAATGCTCCTAATGTATGAGAAAATTTGTTGACAACACTCACTGGTTCTTCTAACATACTTAATTTTGTGTTAATGTCCTCAACTGATTTTCGTACTTCAATTAATATCTTAATTGTATGAAATAAAACTGCCGCAAATACTAATAATACTAATACTATCGCAAATGGTATCAATTGTTGAAAAAATATTCTAAATGCTTCCATAAACTCACCTCTTCTCTATTATAAATAAGTTTGAAACAATTTTCAATAAATATGGTAGCGTTAACAGAAAAAAGTTTCAAAAAAGCTCTAGTCATTAACTAGAGCTGTGGAATTTGTTGTTGTTTTAACATATCTTTGAATAAATAAACATCTTTCGTACTCACAAACAAGTACACCGCTGGACCTTCTTTTGCTAAAATTTGGGCTCCTTGTTCATTTTCCTCTAAAATCTCTACATTATCTAAAGCTTTCTGGAAATCATAGATATCATAATCAAGATCTTCAACTGCCCGTGCTCCTGAATAGAAATGGGTCATATAAGCAACATCCGCTAGATTTAGTGAATCTTTGAATTCCTTCTCAAAAAACTCAGCTCTTGATAATCTATCTGGTTTATAGACACAGACAATTTTTTTATTCTTAAAACGTGTCCGTGCTGCTTCGATAGTTAAAGAAATCTCTGTAGGATGATGGGCATAGTCATCAATGTAAACATAGTCTCCAAAATCTTCAACTATGAAACGACGATGTTGTCCCTTAAAATCAGGAATATGTTCTAAAATCATTTCTCTACTTTCGCCTAACATGATTGCCATTGCTATTGAAGCCAACATATTTAGAACATTATGACGACCTACAAAATCAAGTGTAATGGATCCCCACGATTCATTTCTTACTAAAAGTTCAAATTGAGTTTGATGGTTCTCCTCAATGATATTTATTGCTTTTACATCATTGTCTTCATCTATGCCATAGGTTAATCTCTCTAATTCATTGGTCTTAATATCTTTTAGATATGGATCATCACCACATAAGACAACACCTTTTTTAACTTGATAAATAAATGTTTGAAATGAATTCACATATTGTTCCATCGACTTAAAATAATCGACATGATCTAAATCAATGTTTGTTATAATCGCATAATCAGGTGAGTAATTAAGAAAAGTATCTTTGTATTCACAAGACTCAACGACAAAGTAGTCTGAATCCTCTTTTAATAAACCTGTTCCATCTCCTATAAGATAACCTGTGGGTTTCATTGCAGATAATAGCTTGGTTAACATACCTGTTGTCGTTGTTTTACCATGACTTCCTGCGACAGAAATAGAGACATGTTCTTTCATGATTTTTGCTAAAAACTCATAGTAGCGATAAACTGTTAAGGTCTTATTACTTACTACTGCTTGGACTTCAATATTACGTTCATCAAAACTATTGCCTATAATAATGGTCATGTCATCTTTAATGTTTTCTTTAGAGAAACTTAGAACAGGTATTTCTGCTTCAATCAGTGCTTTTTGGGTGAATATATAATTGTCAACATCAGAACCTTGAACATCGTATCCTAATGATTTTGAAATCAAAGCAAGAGATGACATGCCTGAACCTTTAATTCCTATAAAATGATGTAAATTAGACATTACTCTTTACCTTTCATAATTCTCAAACCATCAGTTTCTTCTAGTGGCTTATCGGCATTAATTAAATTAGAATTTTCTCTGCTTTGAAATTCTTTGGCATCTAATTCAACATCAAAAAGAGTGAATTCCATTTCTTCTTGATTTTCAATATTTAACATTTCTTCTAAGGTCAAATTAACTTTTTGTTCTTTTCTAGGTGGACGACTTCTTTTCAAAAGGTCCTTCTTATTCTCGGCTTGAACTTGACCAAACATAGGAGATATTACCGAAGAATCACTTGGTGGTTTACTACTTTGTTTTTTTATCATTGTATCGAGTTGAACACTCTTCTGCATTTCCGCTTCAGTGAGGCCAAACATTGGTGATATCACCGCTTGGGGTTTATATTCATTTGAATCATCAAGTTTCTGTTGACGATTATTAATTGGAGCTGGAGTAGGTTTAACTATCTTGACAGGTTGTTCATCGATATCTATTCTTTTAACAGTTGGCTGTGATACCATGCTAACAGGCTCTGTTTCTACAGGTTGTTCAATCACTTTTTCTTCAATTTCAACCGGTTTAAAATCCATTGATGCTTCTTCTTCAAGCTCAACTTCTTCTTCGAAAAGCATTGTTTTTAATTTCTTAAACATGATATCAGTCCTTTCTTAACGATTCGAGTGTCTAATTAACTCTATTTTAGCTTCATTTAGCCTATTTAGCAATTCTTTTAATGCAATCAAAGCCGCTTGGTAATCATTTAAATCCATAATAGAGGAGCTTGAATGTATATTTCGAGCACTGATACAACAAGTAAGTGTAGGAATACCATCTAAACTCGTATGAATTGCTCCAGCATCCGTTCCACCTGCGGAAATAAAGGGTTGGTGTTTAATGTTATGTGACTGACAAATATCCATAAAATATTCAATAAAACCAGTATGTGCAATGAAGTTACTATCGACGACACGAATAAGTACACCTTCTCCTAAAAAGCCTAAGGCACTGCGATCACCACTTAAATCATTGGCTGGTGAACAGTCTAACACAATAGCAAGATCTGGCTTAATTAAATGAGCAGCTGTTTTTGCTCCTCTTAAGCCGACCTCTTCTTGTACGGTTGCTCCTACTACTAAATCAAATGGTAATTCTAAATCTTTGACTTCTTCAAGAATTTGAACAGTCATAGCACATCCATAACGATTATCGAATGCTTTGGCTAAAATACGATCGTCACTCATTTTCTCAAAAGGGCCATCTAAAACTATCATATCACCTGTTTTAATGCCTTTGTCTAAGACTTCTTGTTTACTTTGTGCTCCCATATCAATTAACATGGACTCAATCTTAAAAGGTTGTTTTAATTGGCTTTCACTTAAAAGATGAGGTGGTAATGAAGCAATTGCTCCTTTGAAGTTTTCACCTTTTGAGTTAGTAATCGTGACACGATGGCTCAATAAATTTTGTGAAAACCAACCACCGATAGGATGCATAGAAAGTGTACCATTGTCATTGATTTTCTTAACCAAAAATCCAACCTCATCCATATGGGCACTGATCATAACTTTTGGAGCATTTTCTACTTTACTTTTCTTGACCGCAAAGATTGATCCTAAATTATCATAAATAATTTCATCACTTAATGCTTCATAGTTTTGTTTTAAATAACGAGAGACATATTTTTCATGTCCTGATATTGCGTTAATTTGAGTTAAATCTTCTAATAGTTGTGTTGCTCTTTGTTTCATTTGTTATTCCTCCATATCACACGATAAATTGGTTGATTCAACTCAATAAATCGTTGTTCATATTCCGTAATCGCATCTTCAGGGTGTGCTTGTTGTCGATAATTTACCCATACATCTTCCATTTGAAAGGTCTTTGTTAAGACGACTAGAGAATCTTCAAAAAAAGCTGCATTGTCTGTCTTTAAGATAATTTGACCTTGATTTTTTAATAGCTTTTGATATTTAACCGCAAAATCTGGTGTAGTTAAGCGACGTTTATGATGAGCTTTCTTAGGCCATGGGTCAGAGAAGTTTAGATGCAGTGTATCTATTTCATTTTCTTCAAACCATTCATCAATTAAATTTGCATCATCAATAATAAATTTTCCATTATTTAATACTACCCCAAAGGATTTCCTTAAGGCATAAGCAGCTACATGCATATCCTTTTCAATAGCCACCCACCCAATTGTAGGATAAAGACTACTCATTTCGACAAAATAATCCCCTTTTCCGGCACCAATTTCAACATGTAAAGTATCTGTTTGTAGTATTTTTTTCCATTTGCCTTTAAATTGGCTAGGATGTTCTATCAATAAATTTTGTTCTTTGGCTTCCTGGATGACTGTTGGTGTCCATGTTTTTTTTCTAACTCTCATAATTATGATGCCAACTTTATAAGTGCCGATGCATAGACAGCAGTCGCTATGAGTAGTGTTTCTATTTCAACACCCTCATTTTTCTCATGAGGTCCACCGACATATGCAGGATAGGGACGTTTTGGTAATACCGGACCAAAAGCTACATGATTATCTAGCATTCTAGCATAGGTACCCCCTCCCATTGTAAGTGGTGGTGTTTGGTAATCACCTGTTACTTCTTGATAGCTTTCCATACATTTTATAACTAATTCAGATTGTGGATCCACAAACAAAGGATCATCTTGACTACAGATCATACAAGCTAAATTAAGGTCAAGATCTTCGACCACTTTTTGTGCTTGTTCATAAAGCTTAATAGGATCACTATCGTGAGGATATCGTATATCTAAAGTGATGTCGACTTGGTTATCATTAATTGAGATGATTCCGGCATTCATACTTAGTTCACCCATATGGGAACCTTTAAAATAAATATTTAAACCTTGACCAAAAGGATCACTTAATATATTACCTAATTGTGTCGAAAGAGCGTCTTCATAGACTCCACCAACAAACTTTAAAAGATGCACTGCCGCATTTACTCCACGATGCGCTAAAGACGCATGAAAATACTTTCCTTCTAATTCATAATAGGCATAACCATCTTTTATATGACAGGTACCACTTAGATTATTTTGACGACAATATATTTCAAATAAATCTTTTTTAAGAACTCCATCGACTAAAAGAGATGCTTGGCCTATTACAATGTTAGGACGTTCGCCAGCATTCATAGATTTAATAATTGTTTGAGATAGCCCTTTAATCTTTAAGTTAAGGAAACCTTTTTCACCATAAATTACCGGAAAGTCCGCATCAGGTACAAAGCCCATGGTAGGTAATGGAGAATAGTTTTCTTTAAAATAATCCATACAACTCATCCCACGCTCTTCATCAGTTCCAACAATAAGTTTTATTTGTCTTTTAAGAGGTATATTTAATTCTTTAATGAGCTTCAGTGCATGATAAGCAGCTATCGTTGGTCCCTTATCGTCCCCTGCTCCTCTAGCAAAAAGAAAACCATCACTAATGACAGGTTCAAAGGGATCACTATTCCATCCTAAACCTGAAGGTACGACATCTAAATGACCTAGCATGGAAATTGATTCTGAGCCTTCTCCATAGCTTATCACTCCCGCATAACCATCAACATCTTCGATTTTAAAGCCATCTTGTTGTGCTTTATTTAACATCCAATCTAAAGCATCTCTTATGGGTTGACCAAATGGAGCAGATTTTGAAATAGTCTTTTCATCATACATCGATGGTATTTTTAGTAATTGAATTAAATCTTCAATGAGTTGGTCTTCCTTGTTTCTTATAAGTTTCAAATACTTCATATGTAGCCTTTCTAGTAAGAAAGTGATGTGTTTTCACATCACTTTCATGTTTAATCAGTTTTCTTTGGACGTGAACTTCTTTGGAATGGTTTACGTGTTGGTTCAACATAACCTTCTGGTTTATCTATTAAGTCTCTTCTTGAAACATTGACACGACCTCTATCATCAATTTCGATGACTTTGACTTTCACAATATCGTTAAGTTTCAAGACATCTTCGACTTTATCGATGCGTTTCCAATCAATCTTAGAGACGTGTAAGAGACCATCTGTACCAGGGAATAGTTCAACAAACGCACCGAATTTCTCGATACGAACTACTTTACCTTCGTAGATTTCACCAACTTTTGCTTCTTTAAGAATGTTATCAATCATAGACTTAGCTTTATTAATAGCTTCTAAGTCTTGGTGATAAATGACTACTAATCCATCATCATCGATATCAATCTTAACACCATCTGATTCTTCAATGATATTATTAATTACTTTACCGCCAGTACCAATGACATCACGAATCTTTTCAGGATCTATCTTCATCATTGCGATCTTAGGTGCATATTGACCAACACTTTCACGTGGTGTATCAATAGTTGCTAACATGTTCTCTAAAATTTGGTGACGACCAATCTTAGCTTGTTCTAATGCTTCACCTAAAATTTCTCTAGATAATCCTTTAATTTTAATGTCCATCTGTAAAGCAGTTATTCCATTAGGTGTACCAGCGACCTTAAAGTCCATATCACCATAATGGTCCTCCATACCTTGAATATCAGTTAAGATGGTGTAGTGATCATCATACATGACAAGTCCCATCGCAATACCTGAGACAGGTGCCTTAATAGGTACACCGGCTGCCATAAGTGACATTGAACCGGCACAGATAGATGCTTGTGAAGATGAACCATTAGATTCTAATACTTCAGCTACCACACGAATAGCATAAGGGAACTCTTCAAAAGATGGTAAGACTGCTAATAGTGCCTTTTCACCTAATGCACCATGACCAATTTCACGACGTCCTGGACTTCCCATACGACCTGTTTCACCAACAGAATATGGTGGGAAGTTATAGTGATGCATGAAACGTTTTTCTTCTACTTCTGAAAGGTCATCAATAATTTGATTATCCCCTTGAGCACCTAATGTAGTGACTGACAATACTTGAGTTTCACCACGAGTAAATAACGCACTTCCATGTACTCTTGGTAGAATATCTATTTGTGAATTCAATGCACGTAATTCATCACTAGCTCTACCATCAGGTCTAATTTTATCGACTGAGATTAATCTTCTTACTTCATCTGCCACAATGTCGTGGGTTGCGACTTTAACATGTTTGATAGTTTTGTCTTTTTCTTTTTCATTTTCATAATCTTTAGCTTCGAAATGAGCAACTGCTTGGTCACTTATTTCATCGATTTTGCCATAGCGTTCAAGTTTTTCAATAATCTTAACCGCATCGCGTAAAGGTGTTTCAAAGTGTTCACTAATTTCAGAAACAATTTCTTCTGGGATAACTTTTAGAACAACTTCCATTTTTTCTTTAGCAATTTCATTAGCAATTTCAATTTGGAAATCACAAAGTTGTTTAATAAACTCATGTCCAAACATAATTGCTTCTAACATTTCTTCTTCAGTTGCTTCATTTGCTGCAGCTTCAACCATATTGACCGCGTCTTTGGTTCCGGCTACGACCAAATCAATTTTAGAGTTTTCTAATTCACTCAACGTTGGGTTAATAATAAATTCGCCATCAACTAAACCGACATGTACCCCAGCAATAGGACCTTCAAATGGAATATCTGAGACCATTAAAGCCAAAGAAGAACCAAACATTGCTGTCGTTTCTTGAGGCACATCTGGATCTACAGATAAAATAGTATTAACAACTTGTACTTCGTTTCTAAAACCTTCTGCGAAAAGTGGACGGATGGTACGGTCAATTTGACGGGCACTCAGTGTCGCATGTTCACTTGGCCTTCCTTCACGTCGTAAAAATCCTCCTGGGATTTTACCTTTAGAGTAAAGTTTTTCTTCATATAATACAGTTAGTGGGAAAAAATCTAAATCTTTAGCTACTTTAGAAGCAGTAGCAGTTGTAAGGACAACGGTATCATCATAGCGTACAACAACAGACCCCCCAGCCTGTTTGGCGATTTCTCCGGTTTCTACCGTTAATGTACGTCCGCAGAAATCAATTGTATAAATTTTCTTTGCCATTATATTCTCCTGTTCAATATACTTGTTTATTTTAACATATCTGTTAGCTAATTGTTAGTATTAAAAAAGAGTTCGAAATGAACTCTTTAATGCTATTTACGTAGACCTAACTTACTAATAAGTTCACCATAACGTAAAATGTCTTTATTCTTTAGATATTTCAAAAGATTACGACGATGACCAACCATTTTTTGAAGTCCTCTCAATGAATGGTAGTCTTTCTTATGGATTTTAAGATGTTCAGTCAAGGAATTAATGTTTTCTGTTAATACTGCGATTTGTACTTCAGGGGAACCAGTGTCTCCTTCAGAACGAGCAAACTCTTTCATTAACTCTTGTTTTCTTTCTTTACTTACCATGATACTCCTCACTTTCTATGTGACCTTACAATCTAAGTGGACGTCGGAGTGTCGTATCACCGAGATTGAAGCGAAAACATCATATCACTAATTGATATGTAACGCAAGAGGAATATTCTATGGTATACTTTGAGCGTATGGAGGTAAGAAATATGAAAAAAATTACTTGGATAGGTACAGGTGTTATGGGTAAACCTATGGCATATCACTTAGCCGATGCAGGATATGAAGTCACAGTTTACAACAGAACTTATGAGAAGGCACTGACAATGCAAGATAAAACGACTGTCGCTAAAACGATACCAGAAGCAGTAAAAGATGCTGATGTGGTATTTACAATCGTAGGTTTTCCTCAAGATGTTGAAGAAATCTATTTAGGTGACAATGGTATTCTTAATAACGTTAAAGACTATGCTATTGTGGTCGATATGACCACTTCTTCACCTGAATTAGCTATCAAAATCTATGAAGAAGCATTGAAGAAAAACATTCAATCTTTAGATAGTCCTGTAACAGGTGGTGATTTAGGGGCCATTAATGCTACACTTTCCATCATGGTTGGTGGAAATGAAGAAATATTTAATAAAGTGTTGCCACTATTAGAAGTCTTAGGTAAACAAGTCACTTATATGGGTAAAGCAGGTAATGGTCAATTCGCTAAACTAGCCAATCAAATTTGTATCGCAGGAGCGATCGCTTCTACCGCTGAGGCTTTGTCATTTGCGAAAGCTAATGGTTTAGATGAAACAAGCTTTTTAGAAGTTGTTAATAATGGATCTGCTGCTTCTTGGCAATCCACAAATATGGGACCTAAGATGATTAATGAAGATTATGATCCAGGATTTTTCATCAAACATCTCATTAAAGATTTACGTCTATCACAAGCTGTTGGTGAAGAAGGTTCATTACCAATATCGAAGCAAGTGTTAAGTCAATATGAACAACTTTTAGAACAAGGTTATGGTGACCTAGGTACGCAGGCTATTAGTAAATATTACAAATCAAAGTAAAGCTATCAAAACATCATTTAACATCAAGCGCCCTTTTTCACTAGCGTAGAGTGAAGATTTATCTTCTATCAATAATCCTTGTTTCAAAAATGGTGCAAATTTATCTTGATAAATACTGAGATCACAATTAAATGTATTATAAAATTTATCTTTAGATACACCTTGTTGTGTTCTTAAGCCCATCATTAATGTTTCAAACATTTCATCAGCCTTAGTTAACTCAATTCTTTCATGGAATTGAGTTTCTTTTTTTAAATATTGGTCCAACTTAACTGTATTAGTATAGCGGACATGTTGTTCTTTACCACTGGCGCCTACCCCTACTCCATAAAAATCATCGTATTGCCAATAGTGTTTATTGTGCAATGATTCATAACCCTCAAGTGCAAAGTTAGCAATTTCATAATGTTGATAACCAGCGGTTGTAAGTCTTTTTAGTATTTCAAGATACATTTGAGTCTCTAATTCACTAGGTGCTGCTTTTATGTTTCTATTGAAAAAAGCAGTGTTTTCATCAATCGTTAAAGCATAGAGTGAAAGATGCACTGGTTTTAATTCTAAAAGTTTATCTAAATCATTTATCACATCTTCTAAAGTTTGATTAGGCAATCCATACATTAAATCCATAGTGATATTAGGTAGATCTTTTGTTCGTAGTGCCAAAACTCTGTCGATTACTTTTTCAAAAGAATGAGTTCTTCCTATGCATTTTAACATTTGATTGTCTGTGGTCTGAACACCTAAAGAGACACGATTAACTCCATGTTGTATTAAACAATCAATTTTATCATCAGTGAGTGAATCGGGATTAGCTTCAATAGTTATCTCTTGTGCATTTTTGATTAAAGGTGAAATAGCACTTAATAGTCTATCAAGTTGACTTAAAGTTAAAGCGGTAGGAGTCCCACCGCCAATATAGATTGTCTCTACTTCTTTAACACGTGCTAAATCCTCAATTAATCTTTCAAGATAGTGATCTGCCAATTTTTCTTGATAGCCAAAGCGTGTGAAACTACAATAACCACAGATTACATTACAAAAAGGAATATGGATATAAAGAGCTTGTGGTGATTTATTCATCTTCCATTGCTAAAACAGCCATGAATGCTTCTTGAGGTATCTCTACACTTCCGACTTGCTTCATGCGTTTCTTTCCTTCTTTTTGTTTCTCTAACAGTTTCTTCTTACGACTAATATCTCCACCATAACATTTGGATAAGACATTTTTACGTAAGGCTTTAATATCAGAGCGAGCAATGACTTTACCACCAATAGCGGCTTGAATAGGGACTTGGAATTGATGGCGCGGTATTACTTCTTTCATTTTCTCTACAATCGCTTTACCACGACCATAAGCAAAATCTCGATGTACAATGGTCGATAAGGCATCCACCACTTCTCCATTGATTAAAACATCCATCTTCACTAGTCTTGATTCACGATAGCCAATATAATCATAATCAAATGACGCATAGCCTCTCGTATGTGATTTTAGTCGATCAAAGAAATCATAAACGATTTCAATTAATGGCATTTCATAAACGATATTCATTCGTGATTCATCCAATACCTGCATATCTAGATAAGTACCTCGTTTCTTTTGGCAAATATCCATCACTGCACCAACAAAATCATTTGGTACAATAATTGATGCTTTAACAAAAGGTTCTTCTATACGTTGTATTGTCTGAACATCAGGTAAATCTGTCGGGTTATCAATCTCGACCATCTCACCATTAGTGAGATAAGCATGGAATACAACTGATGGAGCTGTCGCAATTAAATCAATATTGTTTTCACGTTCTAAGCGTTCTTGAACAACATCCATATGTAATAAACCTAAGAATCCACAACGGAATCCAAACCCTAAAGCAGTCGATGTTTCAGGTTCATAAGTTAGACTTGCGTCATTGAGCTTTAATTTTTCTAAGCCATCTCTTAAGTCACCATACTTCTTTGAATCTAAAGGATATAATCCACAGTAAACCATTGATTTTATTTCACGATAGCCTGCTAAAGGTGTAGTTGCTGGTCTTTCGACATGAGTAATCGTATCGCCTACGGTCACATCTTCAATATTTTTAATTGATGCTACCACGAAAC
Organism: Erysipelothrix sp.; assembly: GCA_012512455.1. Taxonomy (GTDB): domain Bacteria; phylum Bacillota_I; class Bacilli_A; order Erysipelotrichales; family Erysipelotrichaceae; genus JAAZEC01. Next base: position 2,331 of record JAAZEF010000048.1, on the reverse strand, counting down.
CAACTTCTCCAGTGACAAGTTTATCCTTCTTAATTTCATGAGGTGAACGTACCCCTACTTCAGTGACTTCATATTCCACACCTTTTTGCATAAACTGAATATGATCTCCTACTTTGATTTGTCCTTCTTTGACACAAATAGAAGCAATGACACCACGATATGAGTCATACACCGAGTCAAACACTAAGGCCTTCAAAGGAGCATTTAAATCACCTTGAGGAGCTGGAACGTTTTTAACTATAGCTTCTAAGACACTTTCAATATGAGTACCTGTTTTAGCAGAAATCATCGGAATATCACTAGTGTCTAGTCCTATCACATCTTCTATTTCTTTTTTAACATGATCTGGTTGAGCTGAAGGTAAATCTATTTTATTAATCACTGGTATGATTTCTAAATCATTATCCATCGCTAAATAAACGTTTGCTAGAGTCTGTGCTTCAATACCTTGAGCTGCATCTACTACTAAAACAGCTCCTTCACATGCTGCTAAGGAACGAGATACCTCATAAGTAAAGTCAACATGACCTGGTGTATCGATTAAGTGAAAAATATAATCTTGACCATCTTGAGCACGATATTTCAATTGAACAAAATTCAATTTAATAGTAATGCCACGTTCTCTCTCTAAATCCATTGAATCTAACATTTGAGATTTTAAATTACGTGGATCTACCGTTTGGGTCTTTTCTAAAATGCGATCTGCTAAAGTTGATTTACCATGATCTATGTGCGCAATTATTGAAAAGTTTCGAATATTATTTTGATTCATTAGCCACCTCAGTATATTTTGGAAGTTGTTCTTTCATAAAGTCAAATAACGGTAAACACATCATCACCACAATAGCACTAACAACTCCCTCAAAAGTATTATAGAGTGATGAAATGAATAAATATTCAATATTTTGGGTGATAAGCCAATCTACCACCACAAAACTTAGACTGAAAAATAATACAGAAACAAGAAATGGGATTATTTTTTGTCCAATAGGATGTTTTATTTTCTTTAATAAAAACACCAAGATAATGTATTCCAAGGAATAGATTATCAAACAACCTATCGCGTAGTGTGAAACATTTAAAATTAAACACCCAAACATTGTACCAAGTCCTGCTCCTAAAAAGAAGCGATGATCACATGTCAAATATGCAAATGACAAAATTACAATGTTGCTTGCTGTAATTAGACCTCCATATTCACCATAGCGATAATTAAATAAAATGAAAAAAACGCATACCAATCCTAAAAAGACCAGTGCACCTAAAAACTTATCAACTCTATTGTGCTTCATATCCAGTGAACCTTTGTCCTAACCATTGCTTATGATATCCAGGATATAATTGCTGTGTTGTCATTAAGGCTTTACCTTCAACTTGTAGTTCTTAAATTTTAAGAAGACCACCCTTTAAGGCCACTACTAATGATTCTGGCGAAAATTCTATGACTTCACCAGTGGTTTCATTATGGTCTTTTATCTCAAAATCAATCTTACAAATCTTTACTCATCTACCATTAAGATATCCATAAGCATACGGATTATCTATTAAGGAACGAATATGGTTGACGACATCACTTGCTTCTCTATTGAAATCGATTAACTCATTTTCTCTAGTTATCACTGGCGCAAATGTTGCTAAATCATGATCTTGAGGTATTGGTAAAATCTTGTGGTTTAATATATCTATTAAATCTCGTTTTAAGATTTCAATTGCTGCTTCAATCAAATTTTGTTCTACTATTTTAAGTGTGTCATTTGGATTAATTTTAACTTCTATCTTAGAGTAGATATCACCTGCATCCATTTTCAGTGCTGATTTCATTAATGTAATTCCTGTAGTCTTTTCACCATTGTATATCGCATGTTGCATCGGTGCCCCACCACGATACTTAGGTAAAAGTGACGCATGGACATTAATTACACCATGTGGTGTTAAATCTAAAATTGAGGTTGGTAAAAATTGACCATAAGCACATGTGATAATAGCATCAGCTTGAAGTGCTTCTAGTTCTTCCTTAATATCTTTAATTTTTTCAGGTTGAAAAAGACTTAGTTGATGAGATAATGCTAACTCCTTAACTTCTGAGTAGACAATTTTTCTCTTACGACCCACAACACGATCTGGTTGTGTTACTACGGCCTTCACGTCTAAATCTTCTCTTTTTATTAAATGATCTAAAACCTCACTAGCAAAGTAAGGTGTCCCCATAAAGATCACACTAAATTTCATTTCATCAACTCCTGTGGACATTATAACATAAATGTTTATTGCACAAAGAAGTATGTTTTGATATAATAATTTAGTAACTCAATGATGGAGGTGAGATCTTGC
>JAAZEF010000047.1 GCA_012512455.1 Erysipelothrix sp. | reverse complement strand
CCCAATGCATATGAGCTCGTTTTATACGGAGAATCGAATAGAAAATAAGGTGTGTTTAAGAACAGCTACTTCCAGAAAAATCAGCTGTTCTTAAATAAAATTGAATGGCACATAAATGCTAATTTCGATGGCTCAAGTAATAGCGATTTTATAGTGGCTCACTAATAGCGATTTGAGTGGCTCATTTCAACCGATGTATTCAATCACGGTTTTTTATCACCAAGTCCATCAGCCGTTTTGCTAGTAACACGGTAGATTGTTTAGAGATAGTTAGTAAGTTGGTTGATATTGGTTATATATTTATTCGTAAATTGCAATTAGACGTTATCGACTTTTTTGATAAGTAGAAACCCGGATCATTAAGTTGCAATAAGTTCTGAAACATTCTGGTTAAGTAAATCAGAAGGGGTTAGGTTGTTGTGAATCTTTCGTGTCAAGTTGTTCATCCACTGATCGATCCTGCGAATGGTGCTGGTTGTAATGATGGAAAGTAAGGATTCTTTCTGAATGAACGTTTCAGAATATCATTGTGTTTCTCATTGGTTCCTCGCTCCCAAGCGGAGTACGGGTGGCGAAGTATACCTCATTGATACCCTTCATCAATATACCGGTAGAGCGACTTAGTACATACCCGTTCATGTTTCTCAAACATATCATTAGCCTTTGCATATCCCACGACGGCATCAGGAGACCATCGTTCTTCTTTGATGTGGGTAGCGAACTGCAGAGACTTATCCACCTAATAAAGCTTATACGGTTTCATGGAGGCTTCCCGATTCCGTGTGTAGTTGGCTTATCCAGTTTCAGTGCAATCGGATTGAGTATAGTACTTCTTCTGATTGACGAGTTTCACTTGTTGGGTAGTTCCACGATTGATTTCGTTATTGATAATAGAATTTGAACGTCAAAGGAATCGGGCAATAAGTCAATTTGAGAATCCTTGTCGGTTCATGAATTGAATTTCTATCCGTTCTAAGAGAGTTAGGTGTTGTCCTTTACTCCGTAATACATTATTATTGAGTTGTATCGTTGATGATTAATTTCTCATAGGTATTTACTAACTTTATGATTCTAGGATTTCTTCAATGGTGCTTTTATTTTGATTTACTTTAGGGTGGACAACTTCGTTATTTAATCTGCCATAAATTAAACATTTAAGTATTATTGAGGAGAAATCTATGGTAGAGAAACAACCCAAAGTAAATAATAAAGAATATGACCTTATAAAACTACTGGGCAAGGGTAAAGGTGGATATTCCTATTTGGTTTCAGATGGTATTAATCAATATGTTTTAAAACAAATACATCATGAGCCATGTGATTATTATCAGTTTGGAAACAAGATGGATGCTGAAATAAATGATTATAAAAGATTAAGTAAAATAGGAATAAGGCTCCCTAGAATGGTGGATGTGGATATTGAGCGAGAGCGCATCCTAAAAGAATACATAGAGGGTGAAACTATATACCAACTGGTGATTCAAAACATGATGCAGCCAGCATATTTAAACCAAATTTACGACATGTGTTCCCTTCTTTATGCTTCCAATACTAATATTGACTATTTTCCAACAAATTTTGTTGTACAAAATGGAGAAATATTCTATGTTGATTTTGAATGTAATGATTACATTGAAGAATGGAATTTTGAAAATTGGGGAATTAAATATTGGTCCAAAACAACAGATTTTCTTAAGTACGTGGAAGAACATACCTAATAGATTCTATCTTTGCAGATCTTTCAATTACCTATAGAATAATAAGGAGGTTAAGATGGAAAACATAGT
>JAAZEF010000005.1 GCA_012512455.1 Erysipelothrix sp. | reverse complement strand
GTGCACTCCTTTAGGCACTTATCAAAGTGACCCTTATTTTCATTCGATTAATGAAGAAGTTTATTATGCAGATGACACATATTTGAGAGCATATGATATAAATGATGAAACTACTAGAATAGTATTTTCATCAGATAAACCTGAATACACAATTAACAACATGTTTTACATAGAAAGAGGATATAGTGATGAATAAGAAACTACTAATATGTCTCACCCTCATTATCTTAAGTGGGTGTACCAATCAGACTCAACTTAAAGAAGAGAATGATGAGTTGAATCGTCAGATTACTAATCTAGAATCAGAACTAAATAAAGAGCAAGAAAGGAATACAGAACTTGTTGATGAAGTCGATGTATTAAGGCGTCACTTAGACAACCATGCAATTAGTTTTAAAGAAGTTATAACGATAAACGCTGAGATAATTCAAAAACAAGAGGGAGATAGTTTATATCCATACTATATTATTGTTACTATGGAAGATAGAGATCATAATACTCCTTTGCTAATTACGATTCAAGACAGTGAGACTTATAATCAGTTTGATGTAGGAGAAAAATATGATTTAAATGTTTTTGTCCAAGTTGTTATTAATCCAGAAAATGATCAAGCAAGATTTATGTATACGCTTTTTCCAGAGATATAATTTAAATTTAATTTTTAAGTAAGAAAAGCAATATATACGCTGTTATCATGGTTGTTATTGCTGTGTCTATGTGCTAGACATGAATTGAATATACTCGATTGGACACTGTTCATTCAAGCCCATAATTAAGAGTGAATGGAGTAAAAGGGTAGCTAGATTTACATCTAACTACCCTAGTTTTTATTGTGCGGATAATTTAATCCTATTATCACATAGGTGTTGAGGATACAAATTCGAACTTATTTTAATTACTTTTTTGTGGATTCGTGAATAAGTCGAAGAAGCTTGTAATGGTCATGCACGATTTTCTTTGAGTTTTATGTACACAATATCTAATAACCACTCATAAAAAAATAATAAAGCAATTATTATCAGAATATTTAGTGCATACTTCCAGTTCCCAAGTCCAACAAATTGTGATTCAAATAGATAATCAATACCAAGAGAAGTGACAATTGTTAAAATCCAAGTAAATAATTTTAAAATCCTCTTCTCATTACTTGTAGCGTTATTATTTTTCATTTGATATTACCTCCTAATTTATACAAGATACTGCCTCCTGTGATCTATACTTTACCTCGTTTCTTTTCAAGGAATCAATATCTTATTAAGAAGAATAATAACACATTCTTTCTCTTTTATCAAACTAATAATAAATATTTAGAAAATATCAGATATAAACTAATATGGCTTTATCGAAGTTTGCTATAGATATTGTCGAGTCCTGAATCTTTTATGAATGAGTGTGATCCACCTTGATAAGAAGTAATGTAAGATGTTATTGAAAGAATCAATCGGAGATTTTCGTAACTCTCCAACATTTAGTATGATTGCGTAAGAATATCTTTGTAACTTTAAGAGTTTATGGCGATATTGATATGAATACTATCATATTCTTTTTTAGCAAACTGATAGTGTAAAACTTCTTGTGTAAACGACCTCTAGTATTTGCTATAGAAAAAGGAAGTTAAACTTTATAAAATTAGATAGACAAAAACAACTTAACAAAGGAGCTTCCCTTGTGGAATTTTACCAAGACATTATTTAGCGCAGTTGCCTTAAGAGTAAATATTGATGACTTATTTCAACGGAAGTTAGAAGTTGCTCTGAACGAATTATTGAAAACTGAATTAACTGCTTGCCTTGATTATGAGAAATATAATCCTATTGGTTATAATTCTGGTAAAATTTTGTCAATATTATAATTTGAATTCAAAAATATCCTAATAATTCATACTGATAAGTGGACTAGTTTTGGTTCGAAAAGTCCATTTGGTAATGAAATTGTTTTTTGTGAGCATCAAATATTGATAAATTGTCATATTTATTATTATAACATAAATAGTTGATTCTGTAAGGGGTTACATTATTGAACATTAATGTTAAGATGAAGTTAGAACAGGGGGAGGAAATGTGAAAAAATAAAACACCTTATTTGTTTACTTGGTTTTTGTTTATTATTAACTGGTTTTGTATCAAATGTTCAGGTACTACCTACAACACTGTATATTCAAACCGAAACTGTTTCAAAGGATGAAATAAACTATGCAAAACAGAACTTTGATAAATTCATTATGTCTTTTTCTGAGGGAGAAAATGATGACATAACATACCACTTAGGATCTCCATTTAAATTTAATTAAATTACACATTTCCCCATAATTCAAGGGAATCGTATTATATCTTTGTTAAAATTGCACAAAGAGAAAAACGGAAAATTTTCTTGGAACGTTGGTATCGATTTCTCAAATGAATTAAACGATATCTCTTTATTATCATCTAAAGAAAGTCCTATATATCTTTTTGGTTCAAAGAATGGAATTCATGCTAGAATTGGTGATAATCTACAAACATTGGTTGATACTCCGTTCGAATTAGAGATTGCTAAGTCGACTAAAACTTCAGATATGTTTACAACAGTCAATTTGTTTGATCGTTAATTTCTACAACGGGAGAGGTTGTCAACAGTATTTTACCTGTTCACTATTTGTATTTAGATTTGGTTGAAACTCAAGGAAAGAATGTGTGGTGTGCAGCTTACGCATCTTCTAGTATTTTAAGATATCGCAGCAAATCTACAGCTAGAGCACGAGATATTATGCTATTTGCTTATGGAAATATCGATGGTTTAGAACAGAAGACCCTTTCTCAAAACAAAATGATTCAATTCGCTAATTCTGTTAGTTCTTATCCTCTCGTTAACAAAAGAACTCTTTCATTATCAGAAGTTACTGCTGAAATTAGCAGTAATAGACCAATTTATATTTCTGGAAAAAACTTAAGTGATAGCAGACACGCTTTTGTTATTAGGGGATATAATAATTATGTTGGATTCTATTCTTTGTAGAATCCTTGGCGAACGGAATATTTTACCATGTCTCAAAATTCAACAGTTATTACTTCATTTGGTAGTACCTATTTTTGGGATAAATCTATTATAAATTGGTGACACTATGAATAAAAAAATTATATTATTAATAATGTTTATTCTAATTGTAGCTTTAGTATCATGCTCAACTAAGGATAATGACGATGATAATTGCTGTGGAAGGGCAGGTGTGAAATTTAATGATGTTGTCTATTTAGCAGGAGGGCCACAGGATTATCACCCAGAGGGTTTATTAATAAAAGTTGGTGAAGTAGAATATATTATAGAGGAGGAAAGAGGATTTCTAACTGATGATGATCCCAATTTATCTGCCATTAATAATGTTAAGCTTGGGACAACTATTTATATGGAAGAAATTGATGGAGAACTACAAGAAGATTATGTCCTTATACTATTTCAACCAGAAATAGGACCACCTATCTTTTTATGGTTACAAGGATTTTAAATATAAATTGAATTGATTTATGAGGGCTATGGATTCGTTATAGCCCTTTTAATATGGTAGAATAGTTCAATTGAGAAAGGGAAGGTTTATTGTTTTGTGAAGAAATCATTATTAATTTTTCATATCTTAACTATCTTTCAAAGTATTGCGAATAACTTAGCACACCCAGTGACGCCTGCTTTGATTAATAATTTGGCACTTCGTGACTCGATGTTTGGTTTTGCTTTTGCGGCAATGTCAACGGGTATATTTTTGTTCTCACTTTTTTGGGGTGAGCTTTCATCAAGAATAAAGAAGACAACAATCTTATTAATTGCGTTAGTTGGCTATGGAGTGGCTCAATATTTATTTATGATTGCGACTAATGAAATCATGATTGTAGCAGCCCGTTTTATGGCAGGTGTGTTTACGGGTGGTTTTCAGGTGTCTCAATTGAATTATTTAGTGTCACAGAATAGTTTAGAAGATCGTGGGTATCATTTGACACTTAGTAGCATCTTGGTTATTGCTTCATCGACAGTGGGTTATTTCATTGGAGGTATTGTGGGTGATACCTCAATACCACTAGTCTTCTATATACAAGTGTTAAGCTGTTTTGTGGTAGGAATTTTATATTATGTCTTATTGACAAAGAGTGAGACTGTTGAGAAGAAGGCTTCTTTGGATATTAAGAAAATGAATCCATTGAGTTCTATTGGATTGGCTAAGGATGTGTTGACACCAATGATTGGTGTGGTGATGGTGGTTGTTCTATTCGCATGGATGGCATCGACATCATTTGATCAAAGTTTTAACTATTATATTCGTGATGTCTTTAATTTTCCTCCTTCGTACAATGGTTATTTGAAGATGGCGACGGGCTTAGTGGGAGTGGTGGCCAATTTTAGTTTAGGAATGTATTTAATTAAGAGAACGAACGTTAAAAAGTCTTATAGTGTTTTAATGGCTATTATGGGAGTGAGTGGCTTAATTGCGGTATGGGTTCAACAGTTGTGGTTATTTATTTTCTTTGCATTTATTTTTATTGCTTTAGATGCGATGAGTAAACCTTTACAACAATCACTTGTTGCTTCTCTATCTGATGATTATCATGAATCTCACATTTTAATGGGCTTTTATAATACGATGCGTTCATTGGGAATGATTGTGGGTGCGCTGTTGGCAGGTTTGATTTATGAACAGATAAAGATTGGACCTTTTGTGTTTGCGAGTGTTGTCATCTTAGTGGGTGGTTTCTTATTAATGCGTATGGCACATTTAAAGGACTCTTTTAATGCTAGGTAAGTGTATTTATGGTAAAATAGTTTGGTTAATAATACAATGATGGATGTGAAAAATGAAGTTTATGGGTGATTATTATCAAAATACATTAGATGAGATAAAATTGTTGAAGGACAAGCAAGAATGGCAATTAGCTTTTAATAGGGTTAATGAAGAATTGAGTATGCCCTATATCCCTATGGAATATATGGTTAAGTTTGAAGAACTCCAAAGAGAGTTACATGCTTTAATTAATCCTTTAGATGAGAATGTTGTTATTCTGAGTTTTGAACAAATTGAACAGGCGTTGTTGTCGGATGAGTTGAGTGCTATAGAGGCATTAAATTCTTTGAAAAAACTTCATCTAGTTCCTTATTGTCAAAGAATTCAGAGACTTTTGGATGTTAAATTGAACCCAGTGATTGAGGCCTTACTAATCTTGGTATTGATTGAACAACGCTTAGATTACAATTTCAAATTATCGAAATCTTTTGATATTGAATTTAATCCATTATATCTGGAACATCCAGAAGATAGTGATGGCTATTTGGTTGCTAAAGAGGTGTTGGAGAAATTGTTAGTGAAGGATCCTTCATCCTTAAAGATGGCCTTTGATTTATTAGTTGAGGAAGTCTTATTGATGTTACCTCTAAGTTATGATGAGTCAGAAGGCGAGTATTTAGCGTATAGTATTATTAAGACAGTGGACACATTGAGTGGACGTAGTGACGATTGGAAATCACGTGTGAGTGAATACCAAATTGATGAAAAAAAGCTTATTCCACTCCAGTCAAGCACGGTTAGCACTCTTTAATTGACAGTGCTAATTTGTATGTTATAATAGGGTAGAACTTTAGGAGGAAAAATGAAAACTACTTGGGAAAAATTAGAAAAATCAACTGGAAAATTAACAGTTGAGATCAATGGTGAGGCGTGGTTAGCGGCTCAAGAAAAAGCGTTTAATAAATTAGCGAAGGAAGTTGAGATTCCTGGCTTTAGAAAAGGTAAAGCACCTAAGGAAATGGTGAAGAGTCGTATTTCTGATCAAGATTTATTAATGGAAGCACTAAATGAGAATATTTCAGACTTTTATAGAGAGGCTCTTGATGAAAATGAAATCGAACCTGTGGCTCAGCCTGAGGTCAATGTGGATAGCTTAACTCCAGAGGAAGCTATCTTAACTTTCAATGTAGTAGTGAAGCCTGAAGTGACACTTGGTGATTACAACTCAGTCAAGGTTGATCTTGAGGAAGTTGAAGTTACTGAGGATGAAGTGAATAGTGAATTAGAGAATCTTCAAACTCAATTCGCCACTATGGTTGTGAAGGATGAAGATGGCAAAGTTGAAATGGATGATACAGTTGTTATCGATTTTGAGGGCTTTGACAAAGACAACCTAGCATTTGATGGTGGTAAGGGTGAAAACTTTGATTTAAAGATTGGTTCGAATACCTTTATTCCAGGATTTGAGGAACAATTAATTGGTTTAAAGATTAATGATGAAAAAGAAGTTAATGTAACTTTCCCTGAAGAATATCAAGCGGAAAACCTTGCGGGACAACCTGCGGTATTTAAGGTAAAACTTCATGAAATCAAATATGAAGTGGTTCCTGAATTGAATGATGAGTTTGCTAAGGATGTTGATCGTGAAGGTGTTGAAACTTTAGAAGATCTTAAAGAAAACATCCGTCATGAATTGTTACATGCGAAGGAACATGATGCTTATCATACAGCAGAAAATGCTTATATGGAGGCAGTTGTTGCGACTGGAGAAGTTGAGATTCCTCAAGAGATGATTGATGAAGAATCTAATCAATTATTTGAAGACTTCAAGCAACGTTTAACACAACAAGGTTTAACATATGATATGTATAAACAATTGTTGAATCAAAGTGATGAAGACGTCTTAGCACAAGTTAGACCTGATGCGATTAAACGTTTAGAAATGCGTTTAGTATTAGAGGAAATTGCTAAGAAAGAAGGAATTACTGTGACTGAAGAAGATATTACGGCAGAGTATGTCAATTTAGCTGCACAGTATGGTCTTGATACAGAGCAAATTGAACAAATGGCACCGCGCGATGCGATTGCCTATGATGTTAAGATCAAGAAGATTTATAACGACTTGATGGATAGACATTATGAGAATGTGGGTTCACATGAACAGTTTGAGGATGCACATTCACACGAATAGTCAATTGGCGTATGTGTCATTGCCTAGATAAGGAGCGCATATGAGTAATAGAAACGATATATTAACAAATGTACCAGTAATTAGTACACGAGGAGTTATCATTTTTCCTGGCCAAGACATTATGATTGAGGTGGGTCGTCCTAAGAGCATGACCGCAATTGAACAATCTCAACGTCTTAATGATGGCTATGTTTGGGTGGTTTCTCAAAAAGATATCATGGTAGATGAACCTACAGAAGAGGACATCTATGACATGGGTACACTGAGTCGTATTAAGCGCGTTCGTAATAAGGATGGCTTTATGCGAGTGACCTTTACTGGTATCAATCGTGCTAAGAAAATTAGTTATGTCGATGATGGAGATATGTCATTGGCTAATATCCAAGTAGTTGAGGATATTGTTGGTGAACAGATGGAGGAACAAGCTTTAATTCGTCGTGTTTCACGTGAGTTAGAGACGATTGCCGCAAGCAATCCAAACTTCCCATCTGAAGTAATTGAACAGTTGACTCGTGGAGCTTCTGCGAGTACATTATCTGATCAGTTTGCTCAATTTTTCCCGATTGCTTCTGACAAGAAACAGCTTCTCTTAGAGACTGCGGATGTCAATGAGCGATTGATGATTATTATTGAGGAATTGAATACAGAGCGTCAATTGTCTTCTATTGAGACAGATATAAATGAAAAAGTAAAAGAACGAGTTGAAGAGAATCAACGTGAGTATTACTTGCGTGAGAAACTTCGTGCGATTAAAGAAGAATTAGGAGATGTTTCTAATACCACAGATGATGTTGAAGACATTCGTGAGTTTGTGGAGAACAATCCTTTCCCTGATAACATTCGTGAGAAAATTCTTGAAGAATTGAAGCGTTATGAAATGTTGCCTCAAGCTTCAGGTGAGTCAGGTGTCATTCGTACATATATTGATTGGTTAGTGAATGTGCCTTGGTGGCAAGAATCAGATGATCAAGATGATTTGAAGAAGGTTCGTGCTGTCTTGGATGCTGATCACTTTGGACTTGAAAAAGTTAAGGATCGTATCATGGAGTACTTGGCTGTTAAACAGATGACGGGTACATTGAATGCGCCTATCTTATGTCTAGTGGGTCCTCCAGGAGTTGGTAAGACTTCTCTTGCGATGTCGATTGCGCGTGCACTTGATCGTAAATTTGTAAAGGCGTCACTTGGTGGTGTTCGTGATGAAGCGGAGATTCGTGGACATCGTCGTACTTATTTAGGTTCAATGCCTGGTCGCGTTATTCAAGGAATGAAGAAGGCTGGAGTTGTGAATCCAGTGTTCCTCTTTGATGAAATTGATAAGATGGCTTCTGACTATAAGGGAGATCCTTCTTCCGCAATGTTAGAAGTATTGGATCCTGAACAAAACGCAATGTTCTCAGATCACTATCTTGAAGAGTCCTATGATTTGAGTAAGGTTATGTTTATTGCGACAGCGAACTATCTAGAGGATATTCCTGCTGCTCTAAGAGACCGTTTAGAGATCATCCAATTATCTTCTTATACAGAGGATGAGAAGGTGAATATTGCTCAAAATCACTTGATTCCTAAACAAGTTAAACTTAATGGTTTAAAGAATAGTCAGATTAAATT
>JAAZEF010000046.1 GCA_012512455.1 Erysipelothrix sp. | reverse complement strand
TATCGTCTTTACTGATACCATGAATAACAATACCGTCGATGTTTATAAGGACAAAAACTTAAAAATAACACATAGTAATTTATGTTCCGAAATCGCGCTTCCTGATAATGATGAATGGTCATTTGTCTGTGATTTATCATCAATGAATCTTCTTCATTATGATGAATGGAAGGATACTGATGCGGTTGAAACTATGGTGTACTTCCTGGATGCGGTTATGACTGATTTCATTGATAAATTAGAGAGATTACGTGATTCAGATGACCAAGCGGATAGACTATCTTTCACGTTTATGGAAAGAGCATACAATTTCGCAAAAGATAATCGTGCAATAGGCTTAGGTGTCTTAGGTTGGCATTCATTATTACAGTCTAAAATGATTCCTTTAGAGAGTATGGATGCTAAAAAACTTAATGTTCAAATTTTCAAGCTTATTAAACAAAGAAGTTACAGTGCTTCAGAAGAATTAGCAAGACGTTTTGGTGAACCAGAGATTCTTAAGGGGTATGGTCGTCGTAATACAACATTAAATGCGGTGGCTCCAACCACATCATCTGCGTTCATTTTAGGTCAAGTTTCACAAAGTATTGAACCTATTTGGTCTAATTGTTATGTAAAGGATGTCGCAAAGATGAAAGTCACAATCAAAAATCCTATGTTAACAGATATATTGGAACAGAAGGGTAAGAATACAAGAGAAGTCTGGAATGATATTAGAGATCATGATGGCTCTGTTGCGCACCTTGATTTCTTAAGTGACTTAGAGAAAGAAGTGTTTAAGACTTTCCCAGAAATTAATCAATATGATATCATCGACCAAGCCTCTGATAGACAACAGTTTATTGATCAGAGTCAATCATTAAACATTATGGTGAATCCTGATATGTCCGCAAAGGAAATCAATGGACTTTACATGTTTGCGTGGGAAAATGGAATCAAGTCGTTGTATTATCAACATAGTACCAGTGCTGCTCAAAAGTTTAGTCAATCCAAACTTTGTGGAGTTGCTTGCGAAGCCTAAGTATAAATACAAAAAAGCTCTTACCAATTAAAGGTGAGAGCTTTTGTTTAAGATAGTTTACTTCGCATAATGTATATTATGCGCAAAATGTGTTTTATTTCTCTTGTTTGTAGTCTTCGAATGCTTCAATGAGCAGTGGTAAATAATTAGGTAGATCAACAGGTCTTTGTGCAGAGACAATATGGCCATCTCTAATTGCTGAGATATCATGCCAGATTGCTCCTGAGTTTGTCATATCATCTTTAATACCAGGTGTGCTTGTAACATTAACTCCCTTTAAGATGTCTGCTGAAATTAATACCCAACCAGCATGGCAGATTTGTCCAATTGGCATTTTCTTCTCATGGAACCAGCGGACCATCTCTAAGACACTGTCATAGCGTCTAAGTTTGTCTGGTGACCATCCACCAGGAACGATGATACCATCGTATTGCTTGTAATCGATATCTTCAAAGCTCAAGTCGGTTTTTACTGGGACACCAAATTTACCTTTGAACGTATCATTTGCTTTTTCACCAACTATATCGACATGAGCACCTGCTTCACGTAAACGATAAATTGGATACCAAAGTTCTAAATCCTCAAAATCCGGGCTCGCTAGAGCAATTACTTTGATGTTTGTTAGTGTTTTTTCCATTATTTTCTCCTATTCTAATTCATCAAGAAATGAGGTTCCATACGAAGTCATTGTTGTCTGAAAGTTGTCGGTAATTGTAGCTCCTAAGTCCGCAAAAGTTAATCTTTTCACTAATTCATTATCTCCATGCAAACTAGGAGAATAGACTATTAGTGGTACTTCTTCTCTCGTATGATCTGTTCCCTTAAAGGTTGGGTCATTGCCATGATCTGCTGTTAATACTAACAGATCGTCCTCTTTTAATAAGGGCAATAGTTCACCAAGATTTTGATCAAATAACTCGAGTTCCGCCGCATATCCTTGTGGATTACGTCGATGACCCCATTTAGCATCAAAATCAACTAGATTTACAAACATTAGTCCATTGAACTCTTTTTCCATGAGTTCGATAGTTTGTTTCATACCATGATCAGAACTTTGTGACTTATGAGATTCAGTGATGCCTTCTCCATCAAAGATATCTACAATTTTCCCTACTGATATTACATCATATTTCTGTTCTTTAAGGAAGTCTAATGCTGTTTTTCCATAGGGTTTCAGCGCATAATCGTGTCTATTAGCTGTTCTTTGAAACTCTCCCTTGCCAGGACCTATAAAAGGTCTAGCAATGACACGACCGACTTTCCATTCCGGTCTCATCGTTAATTCACGTGCAATTTCACAACAACGATACAATTCTTCTAGTCCAAAGGTCTCCTCATGAGCCGCAATTTGTAAGACTGAATCGGCTGAAGTATACACAATCATTGCAGAGGTTTCCATATGTTGTTCACCAAGTTCATCAAGTATCTCTGTACCTGATGCGGATTTGTTACCAATAATTGGATGTCCAGTGCGCAGTGATAATTCATCTATTAATTCTTGAGGAAATCCAGTGTCTGTAAAGGTAATAAATTGCTCTTTAATATTAAGTCCCATCATTTCCCAATGACCCGTCATTGTATCTTTACCAACAGATGCTTCTTGCATACGACCATAATTACCTTTTGGTTTAATTGCAGGACTTACTCCTTCAATCTCATGGATATTACCAAGACCTAAAGTTTGAGTAAAAGGCATCTTTAAGGCCCCTACTGCTCTTGATATGTTGCCTAATGTATCAGAGCCTACATCGCCAAAAGCTTTAGCATCATGTGCCTCCCCTACCCCTACTGAATCTAATACAATAACTATAATTCTGTTAAATCTATTCATCCTTGTGTTCTCCTTTGCTTTTAATCGATTGTCCTGGATGATACTTCTGATATTGCTTTTGTTTTACTCCTGAATCAATATGTGTATAAATTTCTGTCGTAGAGACATCGCTATGTCCTAATAGCTCTTGGATTACACGTAAATCAGCACCATGATTAATTAATTCACTCGCAAAAGAATGTCTCAGTATATGAGGACTTATCGGCTTAATTAAACCAGTTTGTTGTTTTCTTCTTTGTAACATATTGTAGACATAATGCCTATTAAGAGGCTTTCCTAAATGATTAACAAATAACATATCACTATATCTAGTCAACCACTTATTTCTAGCGTTTTGTACATACTCATTGAAGGCTTCAATAGATGCACTTGATAAGGGCACAATTCTTATCTTTTGACCTTTACCTAAGACCCTTAATAAGCGCTCTTTAGCAAAGTAGTGCTCTGCTTGAAGTGAAATACATTCACTGACTCTTAAACCAGATCCATAAATCATTTCAATTAAGGCACGATCTAAATAATCGTGTTCTTTCTCAAATGGAAATGAAATCAATTGCTTAAACTCATCTAGTGTTAAATACTTTGGTAAACGCTGTTTTTTTGATTTGATAGAAAGAAATTGAGTAGGATCACTATGAATAATTCGATTAACTTTTAAGTATGAATAGAATCTTCTTAAACTTGAAACCATCCGTGATAACGATGCATTACTACGGGTACTCTCACTTAAAAAATCACTCAATTGGCTATGACTAATTTCTTGATAGTCAATCGCATTTTCTTCACAAAAATTCAAATAAATATTCAAATCACTTTGATATCCATCAATTGTATTGGTTGATAATTGTTCGATAAACTTTATATAGTTGATAAAATCACTGATTATCTGTTTCATCTGGTGACTTACCCTTCAGTTCATTCGCTTTAATTAACACATTTTTACCCAATAAGTTGTTGGTAGTCTTGATGATATCATCTACATCATTAATACTGTTCATGGAAAACAGGTTGTAAATAGCATCATACTCTTGTTGTTCTAAATTCATCAAAGAAATTGAAATGAACTTAATAGGCTCTTGTTGATCTACTAAATCAAACAATAACATTCCAACTTGATATAATTCAGTCGCAATTGAATAACCTTCATCATTTCTCTTAGATTTGGTTAAAATCGTACCGTCTTCTAATTTTAGAGATAGTGTTAAGGTCTTTCCACTAATTTGATTCTTTTTACACTTAGCCGCTATATCATCCACTAATGTTTTTATCAAAAGTGATACTTCATCATATTCCATAATAGGATCATATAGAGACTGGCTTGCTGAAATTGATTTAACATCATGTTCAACTACGACAGGATCTTGATCTTCCCCCCATGCTCTTTGGTGTACTATGTAAGCTTGGTTACCAAGAAGTGGAATCAAATCTTGAAGATTGCTATTGGCTAAATCACCAATGGTATGAATTTCTGCTTTTTTTAATTTAGCGGTCATTTTTTGACCAACATATACCATACTTCCTACAGGTAATGGCCATAGTTTCTGTTGAATTTCGCGTTTTCTTAAAATAGTGATACCATTTGGCTTTTTCATATCTGAAGCCATTTTAGCTAAGAATTTATTTGGAGCTAGTCCTATGGAACATTGTAAACCAAGTGATTCTTTAATGTCTTGTTGAATTTCAACAACTAAATTAAGAGGTTTCTTATATGTCTTTATCTTTTGAGTCACATCTAAATAACATTCATCGATTGATGCTTTCTCTACAAGTGGAGTATAAGTCTTCAATAGATTAACAAATTGTAAAGAGAGATTATTAAACCATTCAAAATCAGTCTCTACCACCTCTAAATCAGGACATTTTTGTTTCGCTATTGCCAGTGGCATCGCAGACTTTACACCATATGCTCTAGCTTCATAAGAGGCTGTGGTTACCACAGATCCTCTAGCATTAGAACAAACGGCTAAGGGTTTTCCTATCAAATGAGGATATTTTATTTGCATTGCTGAGGCAAAGAAAGCATTTAAGTCAATATGTAGAATAACTTTAGCCATTATTTATCGCCTCACGAGCTTGTATTAGTAGTTCCTGAGCCGCATTTAGTGACGACTGATTGGTATTAGTAAAGGCCATTTGTGCCAACTCTTCGATTCTCTTTTGATCATCAAGCTGATGAATATTGACTAATGTTTTTGTTTCATCGCTTGTCTTCGATACAACATAGTGACTATCACCACAAGCTGCGACGGCTGGTAGATGGGTTACAGTGATAACAGCACATTCTTGAGCTAATTCTTTCATCTTAAGGCCTACTTGTAGTGCGACAGGCCCTGATATACCCGTATCAATCTCATCAAATACGACACATTCAATTTGTTGAAGGCGATTAAAAATAACTTTCATACCTAACATGAAACGTGAAAGTTCACCACCAGAGGCTACTTTAGAAAGTGAAGCTAGCGGCTGTCCCTTATTGACAGAGATTAAGAAGCGACAATCTTCTAGTCCTTTACTGCTTTCTTTATCAAAAAACTCTACTTCAAATTGAGCATAAGGTAAGCTTAAATCAAACAGTTGCTTTTCAATCTCAACCTTAAGATTGTTGGCAGCCTGTTCTCTGACACTTGATAATTCTTTTGCTATTACACGAAATTCTTTTGTCTTTTCTTCAATGGCCAAATTATACTTTGATAACATATAGGTTTGATTTTCTGTCTCATCAATTTTCTTTAGACTATTATCGTAATATTCTAAGAGTTGTTCTGTGTCCATTTGATATTTTCTTTTAATTTTATTGTACTCAAAACTGCGACTTTGTAGACGCTCAAATTCATAGGGATCAAATATATCTTTATCTATCAATTTGTTTAATGAAAGTGTGACTTCTTCTAATTGATAATAGGCTGATTCTAACATTTCAATAAGTTCACTTACTTCAGAATCATTGGATTTAACTTGTTTTAATGATTCAATAGCTTGATAAATATTTGTCTCATCAGTTTTGGATAATAAAGATTTGCTTTCTCTAAAATGAGTATGGTTTTCTTCAAAGTGACTCATTTCCTTGAGCTCTTCACTAATTTCTTGTTCTTCTTTGAGTGATAAATTTAAATTTTCAATTTCTTGAATCTGAAATTTGAGAAAGTCTTTCTCAATATCATTAAGTAATGTTTTTTCAAACTCAGCCTTCTCTTTCTCAATTTCTCTTATAGCTAAGTAAGCGTCTTTGACATTATCTAATAAATCTTGGCGATGATGATAGCGATCTAAAAGGCCAAGATGAAGCTTTTCATCTCTTAAATAGGTTGTATCAAATTGAGAGTGAATATCTATCTCATCCTGTAGGATGTCTTTGACTATTGTTAAGTTCACATTTTGACGATTAATCTTGTAATTAGATCGTCCTTGTTTAGTAATGATTCTGCTGAAAACAAACTCCTCATCTGGATTAAAATCATAAGCTAAGGCTGTTTTATAAGCATGAGATCCTTTTTTAAAAACAAAAATACCTTCAATCTTTGTCTCATCTCCTTTATTACCTACGACATCACTATTTAGTCTAGAGCCACATAAAAGATTTAGAGCATTAATAAAAATAGATTTTCCTGCTCCTGTTTCACCGGTAAAGACACTCATGGCATCATTAAAGGTAAGCTCTAGGTGTTCAATCAAAATATAGTTTTCAATAGTCAATGTATGTAAGATAACAATTCCTCCTTAAGAATGACTCAGAATCCAGGCGACAATACTATTGGTATCAATTCCTTCATTTTTACGCAATTGAATCATTGAACCATGAGGTACATAATGGTCCTCAATCCCTTTAATATAGACTTGAGGTGAGTTTTCAATATTATTTTTAATAGCAAGTATACTCTCCCCTAGTCCTCCACTTAACATATCCGTTTCATAAATAAACATTGGGCATGTTTGTTGAAACAAGAAATTACACATTTCAATATCAAGCGGTTTAATAAAGCGCATATTAACTATCCACCACGGATAGTCATTTTCTTTTGCTTTATTGACCATGGTCATCACTTCTTTACCATACGTAAGTACAATAGCACGTGGTTCTTCAGTAAGCTTAATTAATTCCCAACTACCAATCTTAATATCTGTAAACTCTGTAACAGGCTTGTATTCTTCGTTACCTCGTGGATAACGTAAAGCAAATGGTTGTTCTTGATTAAAGGCCGTATACAGCAAGTTTTGAGTCTCTTGTGAGTCTTTACCTTGAGCGATAATTAAATTGGGTAAAGGTTTAAGAAACCCGATATCGAAAACGCCTTGATGAGTGTCACCATCTTCACCAACAATGCCTGCCCTATCAATACCAATAACAACAGGTAGGTTCATTCGTGTGATATCGTGATTGATTTGATCATAAGCACGTTGTAAAAATGTTGAGTAAATTGATAAGAATGGTCTTTTACCACCTTGAGCTAAACCTGCAGCTAATGTAGCGGCATGACTCTCCGTAATAC
>JAAZEF010000045.1 GCA_012512455.1 Erysipelothrix sp. | reverse complement strand
TCTCTAAAGTAATGTCTTGATGGAAATTACGATCGATGTATTGTTTGACGACCGCACATTGTAAGGAAAGATGGGAGTCTTCGACTTGTTCCAAACCTAAATCTTTACTTCTTCGTAGCATGTTGATGAGAAGTATCTCTAGTAATTTATTGGCAATCTCTTGATAGTGTGGTTCTTTATTGTTACCTTCGATAACGATAGATTTGAGATAGTAAAGAATCTCGTGTTTGTATTCTTGATAGTTTACGATAGCGAAGTTATTGTCGTTGAACGATAAGAAGTTGATGCCACCTACCCCTAAAGCAATGTAGCTAAATGGTTTTTTATCGATGGCCATTTCAGTGTGATTAACGTTGGGATTAATGAGGATGATGTCGTCTTCATTGACTTCATAGAGCGTGTCTTCAATCCAAAAGGAACCTTTGCCTTTGGTGATACAGAATAGTTCAGCGAAAGGATGAATGTGGGGTGTAGAGTGCCAGTCGGTATCGTATTCTGCTTCAGTGATATATAACAACTTGGCGTCTATTGTGGGTAATGTGGACTGAGAAAGGTCGATACGATGGTTTGCCATAAATGCTCCTTTTTTAACAATATTTGTTTATATTCATATTATAACAAGAAACCTAAAGTTTTGAACAATATGTTGATAGAAGCAATCGCTTACATTGAGTACAATAACATTGGATACAAAAAGGGAGGAAAATTATGAAAAAACTATTTACAATTTTTGTATTAGCATTTGTATTGGTTCTGGGAGCTTGTTCTTCAGCGAACAATACTCCTAACAATGATGGCAATAATAATGGCAATAATAACGGTGACAATAATGGCGCTGAGAAAGTTGTTCTTAAGATTACTGGTCTAGATGGTGGTTATGGAAGAGAACACTGGGATGAGTTAGCGGCTAAATTTGAAGCAGCTCATGAAGGTGTGACCGTTGAATTAGAGTTAGCACAAAATATCCATGAAGTGCTTCGCCCACAAATTCAAGCTGGTAATACTCCTGACATCATTTATCTGTCAGTTAACTCCGAGGGTGGCCTTGTTGATACAATGGTTCGCGAAAAACAATTAGAAGATATTTCAGCCCTTTATGAAATGACTGTACCAAATGAATCTGTTACCGTAGGAGAAAAGTTATTACCTGGGTTTGTTGAAAACTTAATCATTAGCCCTTATGGTGATGGTAAATCTTACATGGCTCCTCTATTCTATTCACCTACTGGCTTATTCTATAATGCTGATTTAGTTGGTGAAGGAAAGACTTATGAAGTTCCTGAAACGTTTGAAGAATTCTTGGCACTTGGTCAACAAGCTGCTGGGGATGGCGTTGCGTTAGTTACTTATCCTACAGCTGGTTACTTTGATGGTTTCATATTCTCAATTCTGAACATGGCTGTTGGACCTGAAGAGTTTGCTAAGTTGATGAATTATGATGTTGAAGCATGGCAAAGTGAAGATGTTAAGGATGCTTTCATCAAGGTTGGTGAAATGTTAGAATATGTTCACGAGAATACTGTGTCTCAAGCAAATGGTAATGACTTTGTTAAGAACCAACAAATGGTTCTTGATAATGATGCACTCTTTATACCTAATGGTACTTGGTTACCTGGTGAAATGGCTGATGCTCCTAGAGTTGATGGCTTTGAGTGGGGCATGACTGCACTTCCAGCTTTAGAAGTTGGTGGCGATCGTTATGCATTGTCATTCTTTGAACAAGCTTATGTACCAACTGGTGCGAAAAATAAAGATCTTGCTTTAGAATTCTTAGCTTATCTCTATTCAGATGAAGCAGCTCAAATTATCTATGACAAAGGTAAGGGAGCGGTTCAACCGATTGTTGGTTCTGAAAACCTTATGGAAGGTGATGAATTAAATCAAACTTTCTATAGCATTTACTCCGATGGAGCGAAAGCAGCATTAGGTGGTTTCGCAGCAGTTGAATCTGTTGAGGGAGTCAATATTGCTGATGTACTATTTGAACAAATTAATGCGGTAGCGAATAAAACTGTTAGCGCAGAAAGCTGGTATGATTCAGTTGTTGATGCGATAGGCACTCTGGCAGAACAAAACCAGTAGTCAATGAAATCAAGGATGAGATCATCTCTCATCCTTTCTTTTTTAAGGGGGAATTTCTATGAAAAAGAAAAACACATTATTTATTGCCCTCTGTGCAATTCCGGCCCTCATTCTAGTGGGTGTCTTCATGGTTTATCCGACTTTAAGTGTGTTTACAATGGCATTCTATCGTTGGGGTGGATTGAGTCCGATTAAAGAGTTTGTGGGTTTTAGTAATTTTGTGACACTCTTTTCTGATCAAAATTTCTTGAGAGCTTTTCAGAATCAAATTCTATTAATCGTTATTGTGACCCTAGCGACCATAGGGTTTTCACTGGTCTTTGCTTCAATTTTGGTGAGTGAAAAAATAAAGGGTCAAAACTTCTTTAGAATTGTATTTTATATTCCTAATATCTTGTCGGTGACAGTCATTGCGAGTATCTTCTCAGCAATCTATGATCCGAGTCAAGGTATCATTAATGGCTTTTTTAGATTGTTTAATCCTGACCATTATAATATTCAATTTCTGGGAGATCCTAGTATTGTGGTTTATGCGATTGCGTTTGCTTTAGTGTGGCAGGCAATTGGTTATTATATGGTCATGTATATGGCTTCGATGAGTAATATTTCAGAGTCTTTGTATGAGGCGGCTGATTTAGAGGGAGCGGGTAGAGTACGTAAGTTTACCCAAATTACGATTCCACTTATCTGGCAAAATATTCGAACTACACTAACTTTCTTCATTGTTTCGAATATCAACTTATCATTCCTGTTTACTAAGATAATGACGAATGGTGGTCCTTTTGGGGCGAGTAATACATTCTTAGGTTATCTTTATAATCAGGCGTATGATAATTCAGTCTTTGGTTATGGAATGGCGATTGCGACAGTGGTGTTTATTTTCACTTTCATTCTTGTGGGTCTCATTAACTTTGTGACCAAGCGAAAGATCATTCAATATTAGGGAGAGGCTTATGAAAAAGATACGTTCAATGTCGACAGAGAAATTATATAAACTGTTTATTTATGTGGCTCTCATTACCTTGGCTATTTCTATATTAGTGCCAGTTGTATGGGTGTTCTTGGCGTCGATTAAAGAGAATCCAGAGTTTTATGGTAATCCGTGGGCTTTTCCTAAGGGAATTCATTGGCAAAACTTTGTGGATGCTTGGCAAACAGCGAAGATGGGTGAGTACTTTTTAACTTCAGTCTATGTGACGGCGATGGCTTTAATTATTTTATTAGTTACAGCGATTCCACTGGCTTATGTGGTGTCACGCTTTGAGTTTAGATTAAGAAAGCCTATTAAGACCTTAATGATGGCTGGTTTATTTGTGAATGTGAACTATATTGTGATTCCCATTTTCTTAATGTTATTACAGGGAGATCGTTGGCTTATTCGAAATGAGATAGTAAGTTCTTCACTCTTTTTGAATAACCATATAGTATTGGCACTAGTTTATGCCGCCACAGCAATTCCATTTACAACTTATTTATTGATGTCTTACTTTGAGTCGATTCCTCGTGCTTATGAGGAAGCAGCTTGGATGGATGGTTCGACTAACTTTCAGACGATGATGAGAGTGATGATTCCGATGGCTAAGCCGAGTATTATTACCGTGATATTGTTTAATTTTATGTCATTTTGGAATGAGTATATTATTTCTTTAACATTATTGCCTAATACAACCGCGACTTTACCAGTTGGCTTGATTCGTTTGATGCAGGTTCAGCGTTCGGCAGCGAATTATGGTCCGATGTATGCGGGTTTGGTAATTGTAATGTTACCGACACTAATTATTTATATTTTATTACAGAAACGTTTAACAGAGGGTATGACAGTAGGAGGTCTCAAGGGTTAATATGAAAAAAACAAAGGGTCGTCTCACCTTACCGAGTGAGTCAAATTTTTTAGAGGAAACTAAGGAGTTGATGGATCTGTGGGGAGCGGATGCGATTAGAGATAGTGATGGCACGGCCTTAGATGAAGATATTAAAGATTTGGATGCGAAAATATACAGTGTTTATTTTGTGGCTCGTGAACATAATGAGTTTATAAAAGAACACCTAGAAGAGGTACAGAACTTGTATCTCATGAGTGATCGCGTAACAGCGACCACTGATGAACTTGAGATTACTTTGATGAAAGGTTATTATGATCAACAACTTCAGGTTCATAAACATCATGATCCTAAAATCTATTGGCAAGTGATTAATCGTACGACGGGCGAAGTGGTGACTGATTGGGAAGTGTCTGATGATTTTGAGAAAGTGTTTGTGAAGAGTACACCATTTCATGAATATACAGTTGGCTTTTTAGCGGATGTTATTTGGGATCCTACGTCAATGTATAATCATTTAACGAATGATTGGGGTGATCGTGAACATCAGATTCCTTTTGATGTGCGTAAGCCTAAGTCACAACAATTTATGTATGATACTTTGAAAACTTGGTTAGAGAATAATCCTAAGACAGATGTAGTGCGTTTTACGACGTTCTTCTATCATTTCACTTTATTCTTTAATGAGTTTGCGAAGGAAAAATTTGTGGATTGGTTTGGTTATTCACAGTCTGTATCTGTTGAACTTATTGAAGATTTCTATAAGGATACTGGTCTTCGTTTGACTCCTGAGGATATTATTGATCAGGGTTATCATAATACAACCTTTAGAGTGCCTAGTGATATTTATCTAAAGTTTGTGGATTATCAACATCGTTTTGTTTCTTTACAGGCTAAAAAACTTGTGGATTTAGTTCATGAGTATGGTAAGGAAGCTGTAATGTTCTTGGGTGATAATTGGATGGGTATTGAGCCTTATGGTCCATATTTCAAGGATATTGGTTTAGATGGTGTGGCTGGTTCTGTGGGTGGTGGTATGACACTGCGTGTGATTGGTGATATTCCTCATCTTAAGTTTACAGAGGGTCGTTTCTTACCTTATTTCTTCCCTGATGTCTTCCATGAGGGTAATGATCCAGTGATTGAGGCGAATGAGAATTGGTTAGGGGCTCGTCGTGCTATTATGAGATTCCCTATTGATCGTATTGGTTATGGGGGATATCCTTCTTTAGCTTATAAGTTCCCTAAATTTGTGGATTATGTGGCTCATGTAGCGAATGAGTTTAGAGATATTTATGATAAAGTTAAAGATAATAAACCGGTGAGTCATTTGAAAGTGGCAATCTTGAATCATTGGGGTAAATTGAGAAGCTGGCAGGCACATATGGTGGCTCATGCGATATACTATAAACAAATCTATTCCTATTTGGGCATTTATGAGTGTCTTAGTGGGATGGCGGTTGATGTTGAGTGGATTAGCTTTGATGATATCTTGACGCATGGTATTGATGAGAGTATTGATGTGATATTAAATGCGGGCGATGCTATGACAGCCTTTAGTGGTGGTGAGGTATGGAAGAATCCAGACTTGACTGCTAAGATTCGTGAATTTGTCTATAAAGGTGGTGGCTTTGTGGGTATTGGTCAGCCTAGTTTCTATGAGTATCAGGGCAGAAGTTTCCAATTAGCGGATGTCTTGGGTGTGGATCAAGAACTTGGTTTCTCTTTGAGTTCTGATAAATACTTTGATCAAGTGACAGAGAATCATTTTATTACAAAGGATATTGTGGATTATGATTTTGGTGAGTCGATGAAGAATATTTATAGTGTTGATTCAAAGACTGAGATACTTGAGTATTCTAATGAAGAAATTCATTTGTCATCTCATGATTATGGAGCGGGTCGTGGTGTTTATATTGCGGGGATGCCTTATTCTCCACAGAATTCACGTCTGTTGTTGAGAGCTCTCTTGTATGCGGGTCATAAGGAAAGTGTGGAAGAAGAAACATTTACTTCTAATCCGTTGACTGAATTGAATGGCTATGAGACCAATCCGATGTGGGCGTTGGTGAATAATACGAATGAGCCACAGGAGACAGTGCTTACTTTATTTGGTAAGTCAGAAACTATAAATCTGAAACCTTCAGAGATAAGATGGTTTGGAGTGAAGGATGATGAGTGATCGTGTGCGATCAATACTTCAATTATTATTAATGGTTGTGGGTGTCATATTGGTTATCTATGGTCATCAACCTACAGGATATGTCTATTTAAGCATCCAACTTGTTGGATTGGGACTAATTCTATTTTCGTTATACTTATATAATAAAAAATATCAGT
>JAAZEF010000044.1 GCA_012512455.1 Erysipelothrix sp. | reverse complement strand
GAAGAACATATTTTAATGGCCATCAGCAACAATAAAGTTCAATTCATTAATGATCACAATGTGATTCAGTCCAGTCTTTTAGATGGAATTTATCCTGAAACTAATCGCTTAATTCCAAATCAATTTATCGCAGAGATGAAAATTAGTAGTCGTGATATGTTAAATGCGATAGATCGTGCTTCATTTAGTAAGTCTGATGGTATTTCTATTGTTAGACTCAATATGAGTGAAGAGAAGGTAGAAATGAGCTCTAAGTCTCAAGAAGTTGGAAGTTCCTTAGAAGTCTTAAATCCAATTTCATATCAAGGTGAGAAATTAACCCTATCCTTTAGTGGTAAATTTATGACCGATGCGATAAGAGCACTCAATAGTAGTGAAGTTTTAATTCAATTTAGTGGGGAAATGAAACCCTTTATCATTACCACCAGTAGTGATGAATCTATAATTCAATTAGTACTACCAGTTAGAACCTATGACTAATCAAAATCGACTCTATAATGGGGTCGGTTTTTTCTTCTAAACAGTGGCTTTTTGAAAGTTTCTGTTATTTGGTTTTATGCTCTAATTATGATATAATTATCCAGTAGATGTGGAGAAAATAGTAATGAAACAAACGGACAAAATGATAACCCTTGGACAGTTTCTCAAACACAAAGATTATGTCAGTAGTGGCGGTGAAGCCAAGATGCGAATCGGTGAGTTTGAAATACTTGTAAATGGTGAAAAAGAAAACCGACGAGGGCGTAAACTCTACATCGGAGACAAAGTGTCAATTAATGGAGATGAATATATCATTGGCAATGAAGATTAAAACAATCGAGCTTAATTCCTTTAGAAATTACGATCATATCCAATGTGAACTTGATCCCCAATTAAACGTCTTTATCGGAGCCAATGGCCAAGGTAAGACAAACTTACTGGAATCACTGGCTTTTCTTTCGTCCTTAAGAAGCTTTAGACAAGTGAGTGATAGTGATTTAATTCAATTCGATAAGGATTATGCGCGAGTGTCGTGTATCTTAGAAGATGACATCATCGATAAGAAATTATCAGTCATGATCCATCCCTCTGGCAAGACATTACGCTATCAAAATCAACTGATAAGAAAAACATCAGAATTTATCGGTTTAATTAACACCGTGATATTTTCACCCATCGATATGAGTTTCTTTGAAGATGCTCCGCGGGTACGTCGTAAAGTATTCGATTTAGAAGCCGGTAAATTATCACGACTCTATCTAAGTCAAATGTTAATTTTTAATAAGAGTCTCAAACAAAGAAACGCTTTATTAAAAGAAAAAAATATCGATAGAACATTACTCGATATTCTTACGAAACAACTTGCCAAGAGTCAAGTAGAAATTATTCTCTATCGTCGACAAATGGTAGAGTTCATTAATTCAAAGATTAATGAGATTTATGAGCGCTTCTCAAAAGTGCCCCTTCATATTTCCATTACGTATGAAGAAACATTACCAGATAGTACAAATTTAGAAAATGATTTAATACATCTCTATCAAAAAAGTATCGATAAAGACATCTTCCATAAAACGACTCAAAAAGGGCTCCAGCGCGACGATTTTGTATTTAAGGCCAATGATATCGAAATATCTAAAATAGCCTCACAAGGACAAAAAAGACTCGTATTACTCGCCTTTAAATTAACACTCGTTGAATATATTGTATCTTTATCAAAATCCTATCCCATTTTACTCTTAGATGATGTCTTCTCAGAACTTGATGAGTATCATCAAAAAACACTATTAAAAACATTACCAAAAGAAAGTCAAACGATTATTACGACCACACAGTCAAAAGTCTTAAAAGAAATTAAACAACCAATGACTGTCTTTACCATCACGGATGGACAAATTACATCCAGGAGGACAACACATGAATGACAATCTATTAAAAGTCACGCATTCTTATACCGCAGATGATATTCAGGTCTTAGAAGGTTTAGAAGCTGTACGCAAAAGACCAGGAATGTATATAGGAACCACCTCACAAAGAGGACTCCATCACTTATTATGGGAAATCGTCGATAACTCAATTGACGAAGCACTCGCAGGTTATGCCACAAAAATAACCGTAACCTTAGAACCTGATGATGTCGTGAAAGTCTCAGACAATGGACGAGGCATCCCAGTTGAACGTCATAAGAAAACAGGTAAATCAACCTTGGAAACCATTTATACTGTCCTTCATGCTGGAGGTAAGTTTGGTGGCGGGGCCTATAAGGTCTCAGGTGGACTCCATGGTGTCGGTGGCTCAGTCGTTAACGCTTTAAGTGAATGGTTTGAAGTCAAAGTCTATAAGGATCAACAAATCTATTACATGCGCTTTGAAGAAGGCGGCAAGCCAACTGATGAGTTAAAAGTAATTGGGATCACTCAAGACAGTGGAACCACGGTGCGCTTTAAGGCAGACCCTACAATCTTTAAGGAAAGTACTCGCTTTGAATATGAAATCATCCGTGAGCGATTACGTCAGATGGCCTTTTTAAATCGTGGAATTGAAATTGAACTCATCGATGAAAGAGAAGATACAGATAATGAAACAATCTTCTATCGCTATGATGGTGGAATTAAAGAATATGTAGCTTATATGAATCGACGCAGTACTCCATTACATGAAGAAGTAATTTATGCTGAAGGGATGGAAGCCCAAATTATTGTCGAAGTCGCCTTACAATACGTAAACGAATATACGACCAATCTTTTTTCTTTCACCAACAATATTAATACTCAAGAAGGTGGAACTCATGAAGAGGGATTTCGTTCTTCCTTAACTCGTGTCATAAATAACTATGCTCGTAGTAAAAACTTACTGAAAAAAGATGATGAAGCCTTCCAAGGAGAAGATGTCCGTGAAGGTCTTACTGCCATTATTTCTATTAAACACCCTGATCCTCAATATGAAGGTCAAACGAAAACTAAATTAGGTAACTCAGAAGTTAGAAAAATTGTGTCCAATGTCTTTGGTACTCAATTAGAAAGATTTTTGATGGAACATCCCGATACGGCCAAGATAGTTGTCGAGAAGGCTCAAATTGCTTCCAAAGCACGATTAGCAGCCAAAAAAGCAAGAGAACTTACACGTCGTAAAACAGCATTAGAAGTTTCTTCTTTACCTGGAAAACTTGCGGACTGTCAAAGTCGTGATCCACGTGAATCAGAAATCTTCATCGTGGAAGGTAACTCTGCCGGCGGAAGTGCCAAACAAGGCAGAGACTCCTATTTCCAAGCTATCTTACCACTAAGAGGTAAGATATTAAACGTTCAAAAAGCACGACTTCATCGTATCTTTGAAAACGAAGAAATACGCTCTATGTTAACGGCCTTTGGTTGTGGCATAGGTGATGAATTAGACTTAGATAAACTTCGCTATCATAAGATTGTACTCATGACGGATGCTGACGTGGATGGAGCACACATTAGAACCTTACTCTTAACCTTCTTATTTAGATTCTTACAACCGGTAATTGCGGGTGGTTATGTCTATATTGCTCAACCGCCACTCTATCGTATCGTTAAAGGTCGCTCTGTTCGCTATGCTTACAATGAAGAAGAGTTGGAAGCTATTAAAGCTGAATCAGGAGATGCTCGTCTAAGAATTAATCGATATAAGGGACTAGGTGAAATGAATGCTGATCAACTTTGGGAAACTACTATGGATCCTGAGGTACGACAATTAATTCGTGTCACAATTGATGATGCTCTTGAGGCAGATGAAACATTCAAAATGTTAATGGGCGATG
This sequence comes from Erysipelothrix sp., assembly GCA_012512455.1. GTDB lineage: Bacteria > Bacillota_I > Bacilli_A > Erysipelotrichales > Erysipelotrichaceae > JAAZEC01. The sequence goes on along the minus strand of JAAZEF010000044.1, from coordinate 2,369 downwards.
AAGTTGAACCTCGTCGTGAATTCATAGAAACCAATGCTCAATACGTGGGCAACTTAGACATTTAGGAGGGATAATATATGAGCGATTTAATCCATGATGATCAATTTAATGATGAACCTGAGGAATTAATAACGAATATTACCCAGGAAATGAGACAATCATTTTTAGATTATTCAATGTCAGTTATTGTCTCACGAGCCCTACCAGATGTCAGAGACGGAATGAAACCAGTTCACCGTCGTATTTTGTATGCCATGGAAAATCTAGGCATGCAAAATGATAAGTCTTATCGTAAATCAGCCATGCTCGTTGGGGAAGTTATGGGTAAGTATCACCCTCATGGTGACAGTGCAATTTATTCCTCAATGGTCAGAATGGCCCAAGACTTTTCATATCGTTACCCATTAGTCCAAGGTCAAGGTAACTTTGGTTCCATTGATGGCGATGAAGCTGCCGCAATGCGTTATACCGAAGCTAGAATGTCAAAAATCGCTACTGAAATGATGCGTGATATTAATAAAAATACTGTAGATTATATGGACAACTATGATGCTAGTCTACAAGAACCTAGTGTCTTACCTGCACGCTTTCCACAACTCATTGTCAATGGTGGGATGGGTATCGCGGTTGGTATGGCCACTAATATTCCACCACACAACTTAAGTGAAACTATCGATGCTTGTATTGCGGTAATGGAAAATCCTGAAATTACCACCCGTGAACTCATGGAAAATTATATCTTTGGTCCAGACTTTCCAACAGGTGCCTATATTTTAGGTCGCTCTGGTATTAAGAAAGCTTTTGAGACTGGTAGAGGATCAGTTGTTGTCCGTAGTAAGACACGTATTGAAGATATGGACAATGGTAAAAAGAGAATCATTGTTTATGAGATTCCCTATAGTGTAAATAAGGCTAAATGCGTCGAAAAGATTGCTGATTTAGTAAGAGAAAAAATCATTGAAGGTATTACTGATCTTCGAGATGAGAGTAATCGTGATGGTATTCGTATCGTCATAGAACTTCGTAAAGATGTACAAGCTGATGTGATATTAAATCAATTGTATCGTCTAACACCACTTCAGAGTAACTTTGGCGTCAATATGTTAACCCTAGTCAATAATCAACCTAAACTATTAGGTATTAAAGACATGTTGACATACTATATTGAACATCAAGTGGAAGTTATTGTTAGAAAAACACAATATGAATTAGACAAAGCAATAGATAGAGCTCACTTACTCGAAGGATTTATTATTGCTTTAGATCATATTGATCGTATTATTGCGATCATTCGTGGTAGTCATGATGATAGTGAAGTTATTGCTCAGTTTGGTGAAGAGTTTGGTCTTAGTGAAATTCAATCCAAAGCAATTCTAGATATGAGACTACGTCGCTTAACTGGACTTGAAAGAGAAAAGATTGAAGAAGAATACCAACAAATACTACTCATGATTGATGATTACAAAGATATCTTAGCGAATCATAGTCGTGTCGTTGGAATTATTAAAGAAGACTTATTAGAGATAAAGAATCGTAGTGGTGATGAGCGTCGCTCAGAAATCATTGAAGGTGTCTTTGATATGGAAGATGAAGATTTAATTCCAGAAGAAGAAATCATAGTTACGATGACTCTTAATGGTTACATTAAACGTAATACGATTGATACCTTCTCAACTCAAAATAGAGGTGGTAGAGGTATTAAGGGAATGGGTATGAATGATGATGATACGATTGAGAAACTCATTACAATGAATACTCATGATTATCTATCGTTATTTACTAATAAGGGTAAAGTATATCGAATTAAAGGATATCGTATTCCTGAAGCTTCACGAACAGCCAAAGGTATCCCACTAATTAACTTAATTGATTTAGATAAAGATGAAAAAGTTGTCGAATTACTGTGGGTACGAGATGTCGAAGAAATTAAATATGTCGTCTTTGGTACTAAGAATGGTTTAGTCAAACGTACTAAAGCTGAAGAGTTTATGAGTATTCGTTCCAGTGGTAAGATCGCTATTAAACTAGCAGAAGATGATGAGCTTATCGCTGTGAAGATGACAACAGGAGATAATGAAATTCTCATGGCCTCATCTAATGGACGAGCTGTACGCTTTAAGGAAAGTGATGTTCGACCATCTGGACGTAATTCCATGGGAGTTAAGGGTATCAATGTCGATGGTGGTTATGTAGTTGGAATGACTCATAATGCCAGTGGTAAGTATATTCTATCTGTTACAGAGAATGGTTATGGTAAGAAAACACCTACTGAGCAGTATCGTTTATCTAATCGAGGCGCAAAAGGTGTCTATACAATTAGGATGACTGACCGCAATGGTCCACTTGTTGGCTTTAGAGCTGTCGAGGGT
>JAAZEF010000043.1 GCA_012512455.1 Erysipelothrix sp. | reverse complement strand
TTTTTTTACAATTGCCAGAAGGAGGAGAACATGGCTAAAGAGAAAAAACCAATTTATAAGAGAACATGGTTCATTGTTTTAATTGTACTTATTGCATTTTCTGTTATTTATTCAATGGGTCAAGACGACACTAATAATTCAGACAACAACAGCAATAATAGTAATGACAAGGTTGTACAAACTGCTGATAAGCCAGGAGATAATGATAATCAAAATGCATCTATTTCTGATCCAGAACCCGAACCAGAGCCAACTTCACAAACTTGGAAATCAGGTACGCACAAGGTTGGAACGGACATTCCTAGCGGTGAATATGTCGTAATTTCTGACGATAGATTATTTGGAGGATATTTGGAGGTTGCCGTAGATTCAACTGGAAGTCTTGAAAGTATAGTTACAAACGAGATAGTTACAACCAACCATATAATCACTATTGAAGACGGTCAATTCTTCAAACTAGAAAGGTTAATCGCATATAAGTTTGAAGAATCTCCTGAATTAGATACAAGTAAAGAAGGCATGTTTAAAGCTGGATACCATATAGATCCAGGTGAATACAAGATTATTGTTGATGACACTGATCTCGGTGCTTATTATGCTGTTTTTTCTGATTCAAAAGGTGGTCTTCATTCAATTGTAACAAACAATATTATTACAGGAGATAGTTATATAACAGTAGCAGAAGGCCAATATATATTAATCCAGAGAGGACATCTTGAATAATTAGAATTAAATCGCTTTTCAAAATTACTATACTTTTTAACACAAAAACCAACCCTTCCTTTTTGGAAATGGTTGGTTTTACTCTATATCTTCTAAGCCATCGATATTGAGGACAATGATTTTTCTTTGACCCTCAAGATCAATGAGGCCTAATTTCTTGAAATCAGTCAGTTTACGACTAAGTGTTTCCTGAGACATACCCATGTAAGAAGCAAAGTCTCTCTTACTCATCTGTAAGTCAATCACTGCATTTTCATCCATGCGCTCAAGTAACGCTTCAGAAAGTCTGCGCTCTACTGAGTAGTGATTAATGACCTCAATTGTATTCTCTGCCTGACCAAGACGCTTACTCAGTTCTTGGATGACCTTAAAAGCAATTGATGGATATTTTCCCATAAGTTCTTTTAGCCTATTACCCTCAATGATACACATGTTAGTTGGCTCGATTACTTCGCAATAATCATCCATTAAGGCATCATTAAACAGGGATAGTTCACCAAAGAACTCACCAGGACCTAAGACTCGAATCACTTGTTCCTTACCAGAATCAGTAATGCGGCTGACCTTAACCTTACCCTTGTGTAACACGAGTAAACGTTGGCCACGATCGCCTGCCTGATAAACCATGTCGCCCTTTTGATACGTTTGGGCATTGGTAATTGAGGCAATCTCCATCATTTCATCTGTATCTAAATTACTAAAGATAGGAACTTGTTCAATACAATTTGTACCTTGACAATGGTGACAACTCAATTTAACACCCCACAATCTGTTATGACTCTATTTTACTACAAATTGAAGATTATTACTTCACACGAGACTTTAAGACTTCATAACCCAGTTGATCAATAGCTTTCTCAACTGCTTCTATCTGAATGACCTCTTCATTAAAGTCGAATTTCACTTTACTAGAATTAAAGAGTACTTTCAAAGAATCGCTATCTACACCATCTAAACGAGTAACCGCCTTCTCAATCTTTTGTAAGCATGACGGACAAGTTAATGTTTCTAATTGTAATGTTGCTTGTTTCATAAATGTATTTCCTCCTTTTACAATCTAATCATATCAAATTTGTATGAGTCTGTAATTGACCTAAGTCAATTTTTAAGACGATAACTTAATAATCTCATTCCATTAAGGATGACCACTAAGATACTACCCTCATGAACTAACATACCAATCGACATGTTCATCCAATCACTAAAGAACACACTCAGTAGTAAGACAATAACCACCCCTACCGCAATAACAATGTTCTGTTTCATATTGCTCGTAATCGATTTAACCAATCCTAAGGCATGTGGTAGTCGCTTGAAATCAGAATTCATTAAGACAACATCAGAAGTTTCAATCGCCACATCAGTCCCACTACCCATCGCAATACCAATATCAGCAATCGCTAAGGAAGGACTATCATTGACACCATCACCCACAAACGCCACAATCTCACCCTTACTCTGTAACTCTTTAATATAGTTAGCCTTATCCTGTGGCAACATATGACCATACGCATGAGTTAAACCTAATTCTTGAGCCACCAAATCAACAGTCGCTTGGTTATCCCCAGAAAGAACGACCAGATTTTTAACACCCAACTTTTTAATCTTCTCTAAATCTTCTTTTATATGAGGACGAATTTGATCCTTAATCCCAAAGAGTGCTCTAACCTTACCATCAATAGCACCCAAGACTAGTGAATTACCCTGCGACTCTAGATTACTAATATCTCTCAATATGTTCTCATCTAAGATAATATTCTCTTGTGTCATCAATGCTTGATTACCAATAACAACTTTTTGATTCAATACTTCAGATACGATACCACCACCCATGGCCACTTCAGTATCAGACACTGGATGATAGGTTGTCTCACCAATATGTTCCACAATCGCCTTCGCCAAAGGATGGTCAGATTCTTTTTCCACACTCGCAATAATCGCTAAATCATCTTTACTATTATCCCCATAAAGAATGGTATCACCCACTTGAGGATTACCAATCGTTAAGGTACCCGTCTTATCAAATATCATAGTGTCTAATTGACTAAAATCACTAATCACTTCACTACCCTTCAATAGCACTCCATGACGAGCCCCATTACCAATACCCGCCACATGGGATACCGGAACGCCAATCACCAAAGCACCAGGACAACCCAGAACTAAGATAGTAATAGCAAGTTCCACGTCCTTAGAAACAAACCAAACAATTAAAGATAAAACTAAGACCGCAGGCGTATAGTATTGAGAGAAGCGATCAATAAAACGCTCAGCCTCAGACTTAGAATCTTGTGCCTCTTCAACGAGTTCAATAATTTTACCAAACGTCGTATCCTCCCCCACTTTCAAAGCCTCAATATGTAATGTACCATTCTCTAAAATGGTCCCCGCAAACACTTCTGATCTTACTTCTTTCGTAGACAATTCTGACTCACCCGTAATACTCGCCTCATTAATATAGCCGGTCCCAAAAATGACCTCGCCATCCACTGGAACTTTGGCACCCGTACGAACCTGAAGAATATCTCCCACTTCAACATCATCAATATCTACTTCTTCAAACTCTCCATTTTCCATTTGTTTAAAAGCACTCTCAGGAGCCATTTCAATCAATTGTTTAATCGCTTCTCGAGTTTTATTAAGTGTCCTTAATTCTAAATAAGCACCAAATAGAAACAAGAAAGTCACAATCGCAGACTCTTCATAGTTCTTAATAAGAAAAGCTCCAATAACCGCAATCGTCACCAAGACATCAATACTCACGACTCTCACTCTCAATGCTTGAAAAGCTTGTATCGCAATCGGCGCCACTCCCAAAATAGAAGCAATAATTAAAGCCAACTCAGCAATTCTTTCTTGATCAAAGAGGAAGTGAGCACTAAAGGATAGTACGATTAAAATAGCACTGATAATCGTGATTGTTTTCTTTTGACCTAAAATAAATTTCTGCATATTATCTGCCCTTATCGAGTTGTTCTAACATGGAATATACAGCCTCATAGCTTTCACACACATCACTAGGAACCTTATAGTTATCAGTAATCTCTCTTAAGTTCTTAAACGCTTGATCTAGGCTATCTTGATTCTTAATATTCTCAAACTCTTTTTGAACCTCATAAAACTCAGGGTGTGTCGGTCCATGAACACGCGCCACCACCGGCACAAACATTTCTAATTTTTCCATTAATTCCTTTTTATTTACTGTCTCTGTCATATTTAATATCTCCTTATCATCTGATGTCTATAGTTTAACTCACTTCTAATCAAAAGAAATTGACCGCCATCAAATTTATAAAAAATATTTATACTTGTTAGAATTATAGATTTGTTAACAAAACTTAACAATACTAACCTGTTATATTCGCTATAATTATGTTAAGGAGGGATTATTTTGAATCTTTTATTATCCATTATTATATGGTTTCTCAATAATTTTTGGTTAGGAGCCATCATCCTAGTCATCATATCAATTGTCATAAGCACACTCTACAATAAGATAAAAAAGCCAAAAACTAAGATTAGTTTTCCCCAATATATTATCCCCATTCTATTTGTAGCATCATTTCTCTTCTTTTTCTTAGGACGCTATGTCACCATTCCACTCATCTATCACTTTGGCGAACAAACAAATGCTTTAGTCGTATCAGTCGAACGAACCTCATCTCGCTATAACGAAGAACCCATCTACAAACACAATATTATCTTTTATGATATCGATGGACAAACTATTGAAACATCCTTTAGAACCAGTGATTTCAATGTTTATCCCATGACCAATAGTGTTCGCTATCCAGGATCAGGAGATACTTTTACACTACGATATATGAAAAGTTTACCCTCTGAATTCATTATTATACGAGACGAAACTCAACATGAACTAACAAATTTAATTCAAAAGAAATCAGAGCTACAAAATAAACTTGAATTTGATTCAAGCAATACTAAGTTTCAAAAAGAATTAGACGAAATAGAAATTAAAATTAAAGCACTAGAAGACGAAAAAAAAGAAAACAAGTACCAACAATTATTAGAAGGTGGTCTATCCATGGTGAGCGCATTTTATACAATTGACTCACTCCAAAGTGACCCCAATAAAAC
>JAAZEF010000004.1 GCA_012512455.1 Erysipelothrix sp. | reverse complement strand
TGAAAATGATGTTGAAGCAAGTCATGCTGCTTCAGTCGGACAACCTGATCCTGAAGCTATTTACTACCTTCAATCACGTGGTTTAACACTAGAGAAGACCATGGAAATGATCACCCTAGGTTATTTAATGCCCATTGTTAATGTCATTGAAAATGAATCAATACGTGAAGAATTAACTGAAACTATTCATGCGAAAGTAGTAGGATAAAAATGTTTAATAATACTTTGAAAAAAGATTTTAAGATGTTGAATGAGACCATGGAAGGTTATCCACTTGGCTATTTTGATAACGCAGCCACAACCCTTAAACCTCAAAGTGTTATTCAAGCGATAAGTGACTACTATGAAAAATACTCGGTGAACATTCATCGTGGTGATTATGATATCTCATTTAAGGTCACTGACATGGTAGAGAAAGCTCGTGACAACATGGCTACTTTTATTAATGCTCAAAGTGCTGATGAAATTATATATACATCAGGTGCTACTGAAGCTTTAAATCTTGTAGCTATGGGTTATGGATTAGCTAACCTTCAAGAAGGTGATGTCATCTTAACTACCGAAGCAGAACATGCCTCAAATATCTTGCCATGGTTTGAAGTGGCTAAGAAAACAGGGGCTATCATTAAATATTTACCAATGGATGAAGAAGGCAAAATTACTGATTATACAAGTTTATTAACACAAGATGTAAAAGTCGTCACGATGGCTCATGTATCCAATGTCTTAGGTCATATCAATCCTGTTGAAGATATTATTAAAAAGGCTCATGAAGTTGGTGCGATTGTCATCTTAGATGGTGCCCAATCGACTCCACACTTAAAGATTGATGTTCAGGCATTAGATGTTGATTTCTTCGCTTTTTCAGGTCATAAGATGCTAGGACCTACAGGAATAGGTGTTCTGTATGGAAAAGAAAAGTTATTACAAGAACTCATGCCACTTAAAAGTGGTGGGGGAGCTAATGCGCGATTTAATATCTTTGGTGAAGTGGTCTTAAAAGGATCACCTGCTAAATTTGAAGCAGGCACCCCTCATATTGCGGGTATCTTAGGCTTTGATGCGGCTATTACTTATCTAAATGAAGTTGGTATGGATAAGATTCATGCCTATGAGTTAGAGCTAAGAAATTATGCCTATGAAGCACTGAAGAAAATGGATCATATTACGATTTATAATCCGAGTGCTCAAAGTGGAATTATTTCGTTCAATGTCAAGGGAATCTTTTCTCAAGATGTCTGTGCCTATCTCAGTAAATTTGGTTTTGCTCTAAGGGCTGGTAATCATTGTGCTAAAGTTTTACATGAGGTAATTAAGACTAATGATACATGCCGTTTATCACTTTATCTATATAACACTAAAGAAGAAATTGATCGCTTCATTGAAGTGATTAAAGATATTACACTAGAAAAAACAATAGCACTTTATATTTAAGAAAAGGGAGGATTAGATGAAAGATTATCGAAATGACGCAATGATGTTACGTCAAATTATTATGGATCACTATCAATATCCACGAAATCATTCACTGACTGATGATGAGAGTTATTTATGTCGTCATATGGCAGCTGATTCCTGTATCGATGATATAAAGGTCCAAGCTAAAATTAAAGATGGAATTATTGAAGATGTTCGTTTTGATGGAATAGCTTGTACTATCTCTACAGCGTCCACATCAATTATGACCCAACTTATGAAAGGTAAAACATTGACAGAAGCTCAAGCATTGATAGCTGAGTACAATAAAATGATTGCCTTAAAAGAATTTGATTATGAACCACTCCAAGAAGCTATTGCCTTTGTTAATGTTGGTAAACAAGCCAATCGTATTGGCTGTGCGACCATTGGCTGGCAAGCTATGAGTGAAATGATATTAGAAAGCGAGGAAGACAATGACTGATAAAGTATCCGATCGCGATTTACTACCCTCTACGGATTATCAATATGGATTTAAAGATGAGATAACACCTGTTTACACGACAGGTAAGGGTATTAGCGAAAAAGTTGTCAGAGAAATTTCAGCCTTAAAGAAAGAACCAGAGTGGATGTTAGATATTCGTCTCAAGGCTTTTGAACAGTTTGAAAACAAACCCATGCCTACTTGGGGTCAAGATCTAAGTGATATTGATTTTGAAGATTATATATACTATTTACGTGCATCTGATCGAATGGAGACCAATTGGGATGATGTACCAGAAAACATTAGAGAGACCTTCTCTAAATTAGGAATTCCTGAAGCAGAAGCTAAGTATCTCTCAGGGGTAGCGACTCAATATGATTCCGAAATGGTTTATCATAACATGTTGGAAGAAGCAGAAGAAAAAGGGGTTATCTTTTTAGATACCGATACTGCTCTTCGTGAACATCCAGAGATTTTTAAGAAGTTCTTTGGTACGGTCGTCTCTTCTGATGATAACAAATTTGCGGCATTAAACACTGCTGTTTGGTCGGGAGGTTCCTTTATCTATGTCCCTAAAGGTGTCACATTAGATAAACCACTTCAATCATACTTCCGTATAAATGCTGAAAGTATGGGCCAGTTTGAAAGAACCTTAATCATTGTTGATGAAGGTGCTGATGTCCACTATGTTGAAGGATGTACTGCTCCTATTTATCAAAAAGATTCCTTACACGCAGCGGTCGTTGAGATCATTGTCCATAAGAATGCGAAATGTCGCTATACCACGGTACAAAACTGGTCAACTAACGTCTTAAACTTAGTGACCAAACGTGCCACTGTATTTGACCATGGCATTATGGAATGGATTGATGGTAACATTGGTGCCCATAAGACTATGAAATATCCATCATGTATCTTAGCTGGTGAAGGAGCTAAAGGCTTAACAATTTCAATTGCGGTCGCTGGTAAAGGTCAACACCAAGATACAGGGGCTAAAATGATTCACTTAGCACCTAATACACAAAGTACCATTATCTCTAAATCAGTAGCTCGTAATGGTGGTGAAGTAAACTATCGTGGTATTGTTCATCATGGTGAAAAGGCTACTGGAGCTAAGTCGAAAATTGAATGTGATACATTAATTTTAGATGATTTATCACGCTCTGATACCTTGCCTGTCAATAGAGTTTATAACAATGAATCCATTGTGGAACATGAAGCTGCGGTATCCAAAATCTCAGAGGATCAACTATTCTATCTGATGAGTCGTGGTTTAACTGAAGAAGAAGCTGCGGAAATGATTATCTTAGGTTTCTTAGAACCATTTACTCGTGAACTTCCTATGGAGTATGCTGTTGAGCTCAATCAGTTGATGAAACTGGAGATGGAAGGTTCTGTTGGATAATCACATATTTTCACATAATTTGTACACATAACTATCACGTAAGGAAGTTATACTGTATTTGCAATAGAGATATTGAAAGATTCGTTTGAATCAAAACTTCCTTCCTTGTAGTAAAAAACATCAACCAACCGGTGATGTTTTTTTTATGTTTATATTTAATAAGTGTAGTAATTTGATATAATTGGATTTTAATGTAAGGAGAAAAACTTAATGAGAACAGAAGTCGTCACACTTACAAACATGTGTATGATTGAAGATGGAGATAAAATTCTAGTCTTAAATTAAACAGGTGAGAAGGATCCTGAGGTTGTTGGACTAACTTTTCCTGGTGGTCATATTG
>JAAZEF010000042.1 GCA_012512455.1 Erysipelothrix sp. | reverse complement strand
TTATTGTTCAATTTAATCCGATTTATGAAGTAACAAAAAACATAAGCATATTTCTTGGTGGTAGACAAGACTGTAATAATTAAAAAATGATGTTATAATGGATTCATCCAAAAGGGATATCAATATATTTCCGACATATTGATATAAGGGAAATCGGATGTTGGCTTGTGGTGTGAATGCTTGCCTTAGGGTAAGAATCCCGATCAAGACACAGATTACCCACCTGTAATTAACAGGGAATACTATGACCCTTTTGGTTTTTTAAGAAAAATTCGAAGTCACCTCAGTTGGTGGCTTCTTTATTTGATATAAAGGGGGAAAGTGTATGTTAAGAAAGTTCATGGCTTATTATAAACCTTATAAGAAACTTTTCTTTATTGATATGTTTGCGGCGTTGGTGATGTCGTTAATAGATTTAATTACACCACAATTTACTTCGTATTTCATTGACGAGTTAATACCAAAGGGATCATTATCTCTTATCTATCGTTATCTCTTTTTCTTAGCAATAGCATATTTGATTCATGTGATTTGTGGCTATGTCGTTGAGTATTGGGGTCATGTGATGGGTGTAGGTATTGAATATGATATGCGTAAGGAAATGTTTGATCATATGCAGACTCTGCCTGTTGAGTTTTATGATAATGTTCAAACGGGTAAATTAATGAGTCGCTTAGTAGGTGATTTAAATGAGATATCGGAAGCGGCGCATCATGGACCTGAAAATGTTGTCTTAGCGACCACGGTTTTCATTGGTTCATTTATCATGATGTTTATCACTTCCTGGCAACTAACCTTAATTCTATTGGCTTTTGTACCGATTATGTTTGTGATTGCGATTAATCGTAATATGAAGTTTCGTAATGCTTTTAGAGAAATGCGTAAGAAAATTGCTCAAATTAATGCTCAAGCGGAAAATAATTTTTCTGGTATCCGGGTTGTGAAGGCCTTCAATGGTGAAGAATTGGAAATTGAAGCCTTTAATGAGGGTAATCAAAACTTTGCGGATACACGCAAGGTTGCACTTAAGACGATGGCAGAGTTTGGTGTGTCAGTTAAAACATTTATTTATTCTACCCAAATTATTGTTTTTATTGCGGGTTCATATTTAGTTTTAAATGGTCAACTTGAGGTTGGACAATTGGTAGCCTTCTTACTGTATGTTCAATTATTTAGACAACCAGTCGATCGTACAACACAATTTTTATTGATGTTCAATCAGGCAATGAGTGGCTTTGAAAGATTTCTAGAAGTATTAGATATTCCTGCTCAACAAGATAAAGAAGGGGCTCTTGAGGTCAAACAATTGAATGGTCATATTAGATATGAAAATGTGGGCTTTGCTTATGAGTCTAATAAAGAGAAACAAGTTTTAGATAATATAGATTTTGAAGTTTTACCTAATAAAACAATTGCCTTTGTGGGTCCTTCAGGTGGGGGAAAGTCTACGTTATGTAATCTTTTGGTACGATTCTATGAACTAGATGAAGGTCGTATTTCGATAGATGATATTGATATCACAGATATGACGATTCAATCCTTAAGACACCATGTGGGAATTGTATCCCAAGATGTATTTATTTTTGCTGGTAGTGCGAAAGATAACATTCTTTATGGTAAGCCAGATGCGAGTGATGATGAAGTTATTGAAGCGGCTAAAAAGGCACAGGCTTATGACTTTATTTCAGAACTACCTTATGGCTTTGATACAGATATTGGAGAACGGGGAGCGAAACTGTCTGGTGGCCAAAAACAAAGAATTGCGTTGGCGCGTATTTTCCTAAAAAATCCACAGATATTAATTTTAGATGAAGCGACTTCGGCATTAGATAATCAGACAGAGATTGAGATACAAGAGACATTAAATAAATTATCTCAAGATCGTACGACGTTAGTGGTTGCTCATAGATTGTCAACGATTCGCCATGCTGATGAAATCTGTGTGGTAACTCAAGAGGGAATTGTTGAAAGGGGCAACCATGACACACTTATGGAGCGTCAAGGACTCTACTATCAGCTAATTAATACTCAACAAGATTTTCTATAGGTTGAAATCAAGTTCAAAAAATTATAGAATAAGACCGTAAAGTTTTAACAAGAAGGTGGTGAAGTAAGAATGTCAGAATTTATGATGAGTATCCTATATATTGTAGTTGGACTAGTCATCGGTGGCTTATTAGGTTGGTATTTTACACAGCGTTATATCAACAAGCAATTGAAAGAAAATCCACCTATTAATGAAAAGATGATTCGTGCGATGTATATGCAGATGGGTCGTAAGCCTAGCGAGAAGCAAATTAAACAAACGATGAAGGCAATTAATGATCAAAAATAGTAATTTATAAAGAAACTAACTTTAATCTTAGTTTCTTTTTTAATTTTTAGGACATTTAACAGAAGTTTTAGGAATAGTCTACTGATTAAAGGAGTTTTAGTTAGTAAGTTTATAGGGTTCTTTAATATTTTTAAATTTTAAGATTGTCTCAATTGACATCGAATATATTTTTCTTTATCATGTAAGTAGATAGGCCACCTATAGAGGTCAAAGAAAAGAAATTGGAAATTGAATATATAGTTGTTAGTAATCTGCTTTAATGTAAGTTATAGCAATCAACGGTGGTCTATACAAAGGCTAGGATAACACGGGAGACAACCAATCCTGAACCTAGCCTTTTCTTTTTGTTTAAAAAGAAAAGAACTGGAGTAATCCAGTTCTTAGTATCATGATTATCTTGAGTAGAATTCTACGACAAGAGCTTCATTAATTTCTTGGTTTAGTTCTGAACGTTCAGGTAAACGTACAAATTGACCTTTTTTAGTCTCTTTGTCAATCGTAACATAGTCTACAGTTGAAACTGAAGCTTCTAATGCATCATTGATGCTAGCCATTTTCTTACTGCGTTCTTTTACTTCAATGGTTGAGCCAGGCTTCACTAAGAATGAAGGGATGTCTACTTTTTTACCATCAACAAGAATGTGACCATGGTTAACTAACTGACGCGCACCACGACGAGTACGTGCCAAGTTCATACGATAAACGACATTGTCAAGACGTGATTCAAGTGTGAATAACAAGTTTTGACCAGTAACCCCAGGCATTTTTAATACTTTTAAATAAGTATTAAAGAATTGACGTTCAGTTAATCCATACATATGACGGATTCTTTGTTTTTCACGAAGCTGAATCCCATATTCTGAGATTTTAGGGCGACGTGATTGTCCATGTTGTCCTGGTGGGTAATTACGACGTTTTAGTTCTTCGCCAGTTTCTAAAATTGAGAAACTTAAGCGACGAGATACTTTCCAAGTCGGTCCTTTAAGACGAGCCATATTTTTTCCTCCTTTGCATAACGTGCTTAGGAAACAAATCAAGCTGAGTTGTGTTTATCTTAAATCGTTCACCTGACAGCCAGGTTATTAGATTCCAAGAGTGACAAACACCAAGAACTCATCTCTTTGTCTGCTGCCCAATTAGCGCTCATAAACTTTATCATAGTCACCTAGTCGTGTCAAATAGAATCAATCATAAGTAGAAAATATCGACCAGTTATTAACTGTTTTAACAGACTTAAGTATGATACAATACTTACGAGCGAGGTGAGTCCTTTTATGGATTTTTTAAGAGAATTAATTACTAGACAAGAAACACAAATTGCGATGGTAGTAATAGTTGTTGTTATTGTGTTTTTAATTGTATATCGAGCAATACGAAAGCGAATGTTATTACGTAAATTATCCGCATTAGAAGTTAGTGTTAATGCCATGAGATCAACGCCTTTACAATATAAAATTAATAAAGCAGTGGGTCTTATGAAAGTGAATACGACATTTGAAGACCAAGTAGCAAATATTCAAACACAATTTGCGCAAACGACAAATTCATATGACCGTATTACTTATTTATTAGGGAATACGGAAGATGAAATTTTAAGTGGACGTTTAAGAAATGGTAAAGACAATCTTAATGAATTAAAGGATCTTTATTTGACGACCCAAAAAGATGTCGATTTAATTTCTGAAGAACTAGATCGTCTATTAGAAGATGAAACTCGCTTACGTGATAATATCACCAACTTAAAAAATGTTTATCGTGAGACAAAAATTGAATATCAAAATAATATCGCTAAATATGGTGATGCCTCAGACGAAATAGAACATCAAATGGAAGACATCGATCAACGTTTCAATACATTTGAAGAATGGATGTTTGCCAGTGAATATGTCAAAGCTCAAGAAGAATCCAATTTCATTACTGAAGAACTAGAGACTCTTGACCATGCGATAGAAGTGATTCCTTCATATTTAGAGGATGCTAAAGGGGTAGTACCTCACCTTATTGATGAAGTTTCTAAGGCTTATCAACAAATCAATTCTAAGGGTGTCTTTTTACAACATCTTGAAGTTTCAAAAAACTTAAGTCTAGTATCGGATGACTTAAAAGAAAACTTAAGTAATATTCGTCAACTCAATTTAGATGGAGTTAAAGAACGTCTAGATGAGTCTACTAAGCGTCTTCAACAATTAGCTAGTGCCATAGAAAAAGAAGATAAAGCATTTGGTGTTGTTGTGGGGCTTTCTGCTTCATCATTTACTCAACTCGATCAAATAAGAGATGAAATTAAAACTTTAGATGATCAACTTCCAGAATTAAGTGAACGTTTTGGTTTCACAGAATTAGGTGAAGAAGTTCTTAGTATGAAAGATACATTAGATGAATTGTTAGAAGATAAAGAAAAAATCCAACGTAAACTTACTGAAGAATCAATCCCTTCAACGTCATTACAAATTGAGCTTAATGAATTTAGCCAAGCGAGCAATCATTTAGAGAAGAGTGTTCAAGAAGCTAATAAGAAAGTTCTTTCAGCTCGCAGTGATGAACAACGTGCTCAAAAACAATTATTAAAACTACATTTAATCATGAATGACATCTCTACTAAAATTGAAAGTCGTCATTTACCTCATATTGGTAAGACCTATGCTGCGGATGTTGATAAAGCATCCCAAATGATTGTACAAATAGATACTATCTTAAGTGAGAATCCTTTAGAGGTTGATTTATTAAATAAGAGTGTCAATGACAGCATCGATTTTATTTATCGACTCTATAACAATGTTAATAACCTTGTTGGTACCGTCGATATGGTAGAAAATGCTATAGTTTATGCCAATAAATACCGTTCGACTTATCCTGAATTAGATTCAGAATTAACACGTGCAGAAGTTTCTTTTAGAAACGGTGAGTATACTTATGCGCTTAAGACGGTGATTTATGCGATTGAGAAAATAAAACCAGGATCACCTTATGAGCAATTAATCATGGATAATTCGAGGAGTGCTTAGTTTGATATATTTAGATAATGCCGCAACCACACCTTTACATCCTGAAATTTTAGCTTCCTATCAAGAATTACTTAGCAACAGCTTTGCTAATAGTGAATCAATTTATGATTTAGGTTTTAATGTTAAGAAACAGCTTGAAAAGTCTCGCTAGATTATTGCGAAGCTTTTTGGTGTTCGTAGTAACGATTTAATATTTACTTCTGGTGCATCAGAAGCTAATGCGATGGCTATCAAAGGGTATGCCTTAGCACAACAAGTGAGAGGCAAACATCTTATTACTACAAATGTTGAACACTCTTCTGTACTCAATGCATTTGAGCAGTTGGAGACAACCTTTGGTTTTGAAGTAACTTATCTTAAGGTCAATAAAGAGGGCTTTATTAACTTAGATGAATTAAAAACAAGTTTAAGAAATGATACAACATTAGTATCGATTATGGCGATCAATAATGAAATAGGAACTATTCAACCTTTATCAGAGATATCAGCTATTATTAAAGAGAATTCTAAGGCTATATTTCATGTGGATGCTGTTCAGGCTCTTGGTAAGATTGATCTCGACTTTTCCTTATTTGATATGGCTTCATTTTCTGCCCATAAAATTAATGGTCTTAAAGGATCAGGTCTACTGTATAAAAGGGCACATTTAGAGATTGAGCCCTTAATCCATGGTGGTTCTCAAGAGTTTGGACTTAGAGGTGGAACAAGTAATGCGGCAGTACATATCTTGTTAGCGAAAACGATACGTTTGGCTTTAGAAAGCCAAAAAGAGAATGAAGAGAATATAAAAGAAATAAAACAATTCTGTATTGAAAAGTTAAGAGATATGAAGAATTTTACTATTCATACTCCTGTCATCTCTAGTGATTATATTGTATCCTTTTCCAGTAATAGTGTTCCTAGTGAAATTATGTTAAATGGTCTTGTGGCCAATAACATTTATGTTTCAGCAAGATCGACTTGTCATAGTCGTGATGATTCTTATTCCTATGTTTTAGAGGCAATCGGTGCTAATGAACAAGAGAAGAAGAGTGTTATTCGCATAAGTATGGGCTATAAGAGCACAAAAGAAGACTTAATTAAAACATTTGAAATTATTAGAGAGTTGGTAAACTATGTTAAATCATGATAAAGATGTCATTATAATTCGTTACGGAGAACTATCGACTAAGGGTAAAAACCGTCGCGATTTTGTAAAGCAATTAGAGAGAAACATTAAGAGTCGTTTAAATGAATTTGATCAAATTGTATATAAAGCTACGTACAATCGATTATATTTAGAGCTCAATGGAGCTGATACACAGACGGTAACTGAAATGCTTTCTACAGTGTTTGGTATTGCTAGCTATTCAGTGGCTCATCAATGTCCAAAGGATTTGGAACAATTGGCCAAAATTTCGTTACAGTTACTTCAAGAACAAGATTTCAAGACCTTTAAGATTGAAACTAAACGTCGTGATAAACGTTTTGAAACAAGTAGTGATCATATCAATCGTAGTATTGCGACCCATATCTTAAAGAACAGTGACTATAAGGTCGATGTTAAAACACCAGATGTGCGGGTTAAAGTAGAAATCGATAATGATTTTGCTTTTGTGATGGCTAAGACCTTTGATGGTGCTTTGGGTTATCCTGTTGGTGTTCAAGGTAAGGCTCTTATGTTACTGTCAGGGGGAATTGATTCTCCAGTAGCAGCTTATCTAGCTATGAAGCGTGGACTTCGTTTAGAATTTATTCACTTTGCATCGATGCCCTATACTTCACAAAATGCTTTAGATAAGGTGATTGATATTGCTCGTCAACTTCAGGCCTATCAATCCAATATTCGTATCCATGTTATTAATTTTACTGAGGTTCAAATGGATATTTATGCGAAAACTAATGAATCTTATGCGATTACTTTAATGCGTCGTTTTATGATGAGAATTGCGGAACAATTAGCTCAAAAGACAAAATGTTCTTCAATCATTACAGGTGATTCACTGGGTCAGGTGGCTTCACAGACTGTGGAGTCAATGGATGTTATTGCTAGAGCTGTTGAAACATTAATCTTAAGACCTGTCATTACTTTTGATAAGGTAGAGATTGTACAATTAGCTAAAAAACTTAACACTTATGACATATCAATTCTTCCTTATGAAGATTGCTGTACGATATTTACACCACAAAACCCTGTGACCAAACCTAAACTTGATAAGGTTGAATATTATGAGAACAGAATGGATGTACAACATTGGGTCACAAAGGCTATGAGTGACTATGAGGTCATCGACATTAAAGTTAGTCAAGAGAACGATTTATTTTAGAAAAGAGGTAATATACAATGGCATTTGAAAATTTATCTAATCGCTTATCACAAACCCTTAAAAATATTGCTGGCAAAGGAACATTAACGAATGAAAATATGAATGATATGCTTAAAGAAGTGCGTTTTGCGCTTATTGAAGCTGACGTTCATCCTCAAGTTGTTAATGACTTTATTGAACAAATACAACAAGAAGCTACTGGACAAAAGGTGATTTCTGCTCTTAATCCAAGTGAAATGGTCGTCAAGATTGTTAATGAAGAGTTAATTAACATTTTAGGCCAAGAACAAGTGGGACTTAATTATCAAGAGGGTCAATTGACGACGATGATGATGGTGGGTCTTCAAGGTTCAGGTAAGACGACATCTTCTGCTAAGATTGCTCGCTATATCACTGAGAAACAAGATAAAAAAGTATTGTTAGTGGCAGCGGATATGCAACGTTTAGCGGCTGTTGAACAACTTCAAATTTTGGGACAACAAGTGAATGTAGAAGTCTTTTCACTAGACTCTGGTAAACCAGTTGAGGTAGCTACAAAAGCCCTTAAGTATGCTAAGGAAAATGAATTTGATGTAATGCTTGTGGATACTGCAGGTCGACTCCATGTTGATAATGAACTGATGGATGAGTTGGTTAGCTTAGAAAAACTACTTAATCCAAATGAAATTCTATTAACAGTTGATGCGATGGTTGGACAAGATATTGTTAATGTGGCTTCAAGTTTTAAAGAACAGATTAATCTCACCGGTCTTATGGTTACTAAATATGATGGGGATGCTCGCGGTGGTGGTATCTTATCAGTAAGACATGTGACGGATGTTCCTGTTAAATTTGTGGGTACAGGTGAGAAAATGGATGAAATTGAATTATTCTATCCAGATCGTGTCGCATCTCGTATCTTAGGAATGGGTGATATTCTTACTTTAATTGAACAAGCTCAAGAGAAGATGGATATCGAAGCTTCAGAGAAAAGTGCTGAGCGTATGATGTCTGGTACCTTTACTTTTGATGATATGTTAATTCAATTGGAACAAGTTAATAAGTTAGGACCTCTATCTGGTATCTTAAAAATGTTGCCGGGTGGAGCTAATATGATGAAAAACATGAATGTTAGTGATGATCAATCAAAAGCACAGATGAAGAAAACAAAAGCTATGATTCAATCGATGACACTTGAAGAAAGAGATAATCCTAATATGATTAGAGCTTCTCGAAGAAGTAGAATCGCTAAAGGTTCTGGGACATCTACAACAGATGTGAATCGTTTGTTGAAACAATATGAGAAGATGAAAGATCAAATGCGTCTATTATCTAGAATGATGAAATAAAGAAAAAGGCTCACTTATGTGAACCTTTTTTATCGATTGACTAGTTTGAGGATGGCTAACAGGATAAGACTTCCTATTGTCGCAATCCCAATTGAAGTAAGGTTGATGCCAGTTATTGCTGTCTGACTAGTGGTTGTAAAGATCCAACCGCCTATAAATGAGCCAAGGATTCCAACAATGATGTTGGTCACCAAACCTCCCTGAGTTCCAACAAGTTTGCTAGAAAGCCAACCTGCAATGCCGCCTACGATTATCCAAACTAGAATGTTTTCTGGACTCATATGGTTACCTCCTTAAGGTAATTTTATTATACAAGACTAAAAAACAGAGTACACTTGATATGACTAGTTATTTTCAAAGATACTTGCTAAAGATTTATAAATAACCTATAATAGTTATTAAGAAAATAGAAACTATAAACCAAGTGTCTTTTTAATGTCACTCTTATCTTGAAAAAGTTGAACGGGGAAATAGTTTAATACAATTTTAAATTAAGCGAAAATGACGATGAAAAAAATAATAGGTCTAGTTGCTTTAGTCTTATCAATTATTGTAATTCAAATTATGGTTGATATTTATGAAGATAAGATGTTAATCGATATTTTAAGTGGTGGCGCAAACATGTCGACAAAAGGATATGGTGCTTACTCAATTTCTACCAAGAAAGCTGAAAAAGTTATTAATAGCTTGATTAAATTATCAGAACAATATGATATGAATTTAACTGTTGATAATTTCTTGGAAGCTCGATTCGATATGGTTATTCAATCTGATGGCTCAATTTTATACCCTCAGCGAAATGTTTTATACCATTTTCAACACCACACAAAGTTAAGTGAGAAATATTTTAATGGGTCACTGTCTTATGAGGACTTTAACAAATTGGAATCACCAATTGTACACACTCATAATCAGACTACTATTAACGCTTTATCTGAACATGAGATTGAATATCAAATATCGAGTTTACAAAATCATAAAGGCAATATATTAAATGGTGTTTTATATGTTTCGGGTTTTGAGGAAAATATCAGTATGTTTATTGATGATTTACAATCAAGCAATCGAAATATAGTCACAGTCGAATCATATTATTATGAAATCAATGAACCATTTAATTTTGTTGATACATTTATAAAATATAATAGAGAAAACACAACGACACTGTGGGCGATATTGTTATTG
>JAAZEF010000041.1 GCA_012512455.1 Erysipelothrix sp. | reverse complement strand
CACGCTATTTTATTAGGCAGTACTATTGGCCATGAATTCTATAAATCAAATATAAGTGTGCTCGCAAAAACCTCTAAGTATTCGAAGAGATATCGTACAAACTTTCTCATGATAGGATCTATTTTAACTGTACTACTTATTTTAGTGGTCTTTGGTATTCGATACGTGAGGTTTAATCGGTATTTTCCAATTGAAATAACTAATTCACCAGTCAATAACTACTTAGCTGTCAATTCTAATGGGTCATTAATTAGTGTCTTAGGTGGTTATTTTGTTATTTTAGTCCTCACAACTTTGTTCTTTATGTTGTTATCGATTGTTTTATCGAAATATTTTTCAATGATGCAGGTAGTGGGACTTTCAATTATGATCCTGGGAGTTCTCTATTTTGTTGTTCCAGGATTTAGTGTCTTTTTGTCATCAACCTATCTCAACGGTCAATGGTTAAGTATCATATATGGTGTGATAACAATAGGGATGAGTTGGTTGTTATTGTCTTTGATATGAAAAAATACCCATCCAAATCAAAGCAAGTCCCATCGGTATCGCAAGGATACGATCTAAAGGATGACCAAGAATACCCGCTAAAATTGTTAACAATGAAGCAAGTGCTAACAATAAGCCAACAGATGGATGAAATACTTTAGCCTTAAATAAAGCGAACCCAAAACTTAGACCTCCTAAAATATAGATAATGCCAGAGATGTTAGCTAATAGTGGAAAAACTCCTAAATCGACTGTTGATGGTTCATTTGAGAATAATGTCAAAATTCCTAAGACAAACTCTGGATTTTTATCACTAAGTAAAGGAAGAGTAAAGGATTCGAAGAAACTAAACGTAAAGGTAATTAACCAAAATGTGCTAAAAAGTATTAAACCAATGTGTCCTAAGTACTTTGTCTCTTTGACTTGTAGTAAGTAAGCTCCAGAAGACCAATGATACTGAAGATGGCCATAATCATCGTTAAAACTCCAACGATAAAAAACTGTTGGCTATTGACCATTTCAAGGGTTTCATCTGGATGAATAATTTGAATAAGGATATAGAGTATCCCTGCTAAAATGGAAAGTATCCCCGATAGTTTACACAATGTTTTTGATTCATGATATGCCTCCTTAAAAATAGTATGTGTTGTCTTATCTTTGTGTTCAATATATTTGACTATATGAAGTGTTATTTAACTAAATCTTTACAATTGGTATTGAATATTTCTTTGAAAGAAGAAATCTAAAAAAACTTACCGATGTTTTATCAATTTTAATGCTGCTATCTGTCGTCACAATATGTTTACAAACAACTATTTTAGGACCACTATTGTTGAGTGCTGGAATTTTTTTACTTTAATTTGAAGAGTCATTCTTGCATTTTGAAAATGAATCTGTATAATAACAACATCAGCGAAGAATAAAAGTAGTAGTAAGCAACAAGCTACATAGAGACTTGATGTAGGTGGAAATTCAAGAAGTAAGTGCTTATGAACGTGTTTAGGAGCTAGTGCGTCAAAAGTTTGAGGCGGATTCGTATCTCTGCGTTAAAGAGTTGAGGAAACAGCAATGTTTCAAATTTAGGTGGTACCACGAACAATTATGTCGTCCTTTTGAGGGCGTTTTTTTATTTTATGAAAGGTTAAGTGATAACATGTTCAATTTCGAAGCGGTAAAAGAATACATACCTTATTTACTAGGGGGACTAGGAGTAACACTAGTCCTAGCACTAAGTGCCTCAGTCTTAGGATCTATCTTAGGCTTTATATTTGCCTTAATGTTGCGCTCAAAGCGTTGGTACTCAAAAGTTGTAAGAGAAATTATCGATTTCTTTCGCGGAACACCCGTTATCTTTCAACTAGCCTTTTTCTATTTAGCACTACCCCAAATTATTCCCATCTTTAATCCTACCTCTTGGTTTGCGGCAATCTTTATCTTTACCATTAACTCAGGATCCTACATGGCAGAAATCATCCGAGCAGGTATAGACAACATCTCAAAAGGCCAAATTGAAGCCGCCTATTCATTAGGTGTCTCCAAGAAAGATGTTATTCTTTATCTGATATTACCTCAAGCTCTAAGAAACATCTTGCCAGCCTTAATGAACGAATTTATAACACTCATTAAAGAAACCTCGGTCGTATCAACAGTCGGACTTGCCGACTTAATGCGCCGTCAACAATTAATCTACACCAGTACCTATCGATATTTTGAACCCTTACTAATTGTCGGAATCATTTACTATATCGTAAACAAAGTCTTATCCAACTTTGGTAAAAGACTAGAAAGGAAGTTGAATCATGCTAGAAGTTAAGAATATTAAAAAGAAATTTGATGATCTCGTCGTACTTGACGATATTAGTATGCAATTTGAGCCACAAGAAATTAGCACTATTCTGGGACCTAGTGGCACTGGAAAATCGACACTATTACGCTGTCTAATCGGTTTAGAAAAAGTAGACTCTGGCGAAGTTATTATCGATGGTCAACTTCTAAACTATAGTGAAACAAGTTTATTAGCACACCGTCAAAAAATAGGAATGGTCTTTCAAGAGTGGCATCTTTTTGAACATCTCAGTGTCATCGATAACATTACTTTTGCTTTAAGAAAAGTAAAGAAAATGTCCAAAAAGGATTCTGAAATTAAAGCTATAGAATTATTAAAAAAATTCAATTTAGACAGTCGAAAAGATGCTTATATTCATCAATTATCAGGAGGACAAAAACAAAGAATCGCAATCGCACGAACTATCGCCTTAGAACCTCGCTATGTTCTATTCGATGAACCCACCTCCGCACTTGACCAAGAGACAATCTCTGATTTCATAACCATCTGTCAAGATTTGATAAGTTTAGATTTAGGAATTATTATTATCACCCACGACATCAACTTTGCTAGTAAAGTGAGTCATAAAATATATGAATTAAAAAATGGAAAAATTCATCAGGAGAATTAACATGAAAAAAATACTAATGGTCTTCTTAATTACATTATTATGTGTCAGTTGTAGTAGCCAAGGTTCCAGCGATACATTAGTCATTGGAACATCCTCAGGATATCCACCATACGAAATAATAGAACCAGATGGTAGTCTATCTGGCTTCGACATTGATTTTGGTAATTTATTGGCACAAGAGCTAGGTTACGAAAATGTCACTTGGGAAGATGGAACCTTTGATGGTCTCATCGGTAAGTTACAAGCAGGCAGTATCGACATGGCAATCGCAGGACTCAGCCCAGACCCACAAAGAGATGCACTCTTTTCTACTCCCTATTACTATGATGGAGAAAATCCACTCTATATTTTAACAACTAAAGATTCAGATATAGAAACATCAGAAGATATTAAAGGAAAAGTCGCAGGAACGCAACTTGGAACTATTCAAGAATCAGCATTAAAAACATTACAAGAGCCCTATAACCTTACGATTGATGCCAGAAGTGACTACGGTACTATCGTCCAAGAAATCTTATTAGAAAGAATTGATTTTCTAATGGTCGAGCCCTCAGTAGCAAGTGAATTTATAGCAAATTATGATAATCTCACAAGCTTTGAATTTATAAGTGATGAAATAGTTGCGCTTAACGGAGTCTCTGTCGCACTACCATTAGATTCCACATTAGAAGAGAAGGTCAATGGCGCAATTGAAAAATTGAAGGCAGATGGTGTCATAGATAGTTTGATTGATAAATACTTTTAGGTTTAATTTGTTTGACATTAACGTGAGTAAACCCTAAAATTGAAAAGAACCAAGAGAAGGAGAGAGTAGAATGAAAATAGGCATTGGGCATGCTCACGGCAAAATCATTTTAATAGGCGAACATTCTGTAGTGTACTCACAACCAGCAATCGCTCTACCCTTTAAAGGCGTCCAAGTAAGTGTCAAGGTCACTCCCAGTGAAGATATGACCATTGATTGTATTTATCATCAAGGTCTATTAGAAGAGGCACCCGGTCAATTGGACAACATTAAAGCAGTTACTTTAGAAGTATTCAAACGACTCAATAAACAACAAAACTTTAATATACACATTGAATCAACTATCCCTCAAGAAAGAGGTATGGGCTCAAGTGCTGCCGTCGCTAATGCGACCATCGCAGCCATCTATGATTATTATGACGAAGTATTAGATAAACAAACTCAATTCGAACTAGCACAAGTTGCGGAGGCTATCTCACATGGTGATCCCAGTGGACTTGATGCTTTAATTACAGTATCAGACAAACCACTTTATTTTGTTAAAGGTCAAGAAATAGCTGAACTAGATATTGAAACCAAAGGGTATTTGATTATAGGTGATACCGGTGAAAAGGGACAAACAAAACTAGCAGTTCAAGCTTTGGGTCAACGTAAGTTAGAAAACCCTCAATTAGTCGATGAACTTATTTATGGACTAGGTCGCTTAGCACATAGTGTCAAAGAGTTACTAAAAGGTAATGATTTATACACGATAGGGTCCATAATGAATAAATCACAACAATATTTAAGTCAAATGGGAATCTCTAATTCCTCACTGAACAATTTAATCACTATCTCAAATCAATCAGGCTCACTAGGCTCTAAACTAACAGGTGGAGGTTGGGGCGGCTGTATGTTAGCTCTAAGTGATGATTTGATCTTAGCCCAGCAAATTGAAGAAGCATTGCTAAAAAATAATGCTCGACAAACTTGGGTCTTAGCCTTTTAATGAAAAGTGTCGCTAAAGCGCATGCCAATATCGCTTTAATTAAATATTGGGGTAAAGAAGATGAGCAATTGTTCTTACCATCCACCAGCTCATTATCATTAACATTAGACAAACTATATACCATTACATCTGTATCAGAATCTGATAGAGATGTCTTTGTCTTAAATAGACAAATACAAAATGAAAAAGAAACTCAAAAGATCAGTCGCTTTGTCGATTTATTTAGAACAAATAATCAAAGTGTCAAAATAGAAAGTATTAACTACTTTCCCACTGCCGCAGGACTCGCCAGTTCAGCCTCAGGATACAGTGCTCTATCGGTCGCACTAAACGATTTCTTTGGCCATCATTATGATGTTGAACAACTATCTATGTTAACACGACGAGGCTCAGGCTCTGCCACACGATCTCTCTTTGGCGGTTTCGTTAAATGGGAAAAAGGAAGTAATGATCAAAGTGTCGCAACACCCATAGAAAAAGAGATGGACATCGAAATGATCATTGTGATCGTGAATGAACAACAGAAGAAAAAAGATTCTCGCTCACTCATGAAGGTCACTAAAGAACAATCACGTTATTTTGAGAGTTGGACACAATACAACGATATCGATATGCAAGAGATGTTAACAGCAATAGAGAATGAAGATATACATCAAATTGGAAAGATTGCCGAAAGAAATGCCATGATGATGCATGCGACGTTATTAGCCATAGAGGAACCTTTTTTCTATATCGAACCTCAATCTTTAGAAGTTATTTCACTTATTCAAGAATTAAGACAACAAGGAATTGTAGCTTATTACACAATGGACGCCGGACCCAATGTAAAAATAATTACCAACAGTCAACATCGTCCCCTAATATTAGAAAGACTATCCGCTTATCAAACTATAGTTGCCCAAAAGGGACCAGGAGCCACTTTACTATGATTCGCGCATCAGCTCCAGGAAAATTATTTATTGCCGGTGAATACGCTGTGGTTAATCCAGGCTATCCTGCTGTTTTAGTCGCAGTCAATCGTTTTATCACGGTCACAATTACAGAAAGTCACCATGAAGGGACTATCATCTCAGAGCAATACCAACATTTACCTCTTAAATGGAAACGTGTCAACAATCAATTTGTTATCGAAAAAAGAGAGAATCCTTTTCACTATATTGTAGAGGCCATTAAGATTGTTGAAGAATATGCGCTCGAATTAAATAAGACTCTTTCTGTCTATAATTTACACGTCGCTTCCCAACTAGACAATGAATCAGGCGCCAAATATGGATTAGGTTCCAGTGGTACTGTCACAATTGCGACCATCAAAGCACTACTTAGATATTATGAGATAAAAGAAGATGATTATTTAATCTATAAATTAGCCAGTTTAGCACACCTTAATTTAGGAAGTAATGGTTCTTTTGGTGATTTAGCCGCCTCTATTATGACCGGTTGGATTGCCTATCAAAGCTTTGATCGCCAATGGGTTTTAGATAAGCGAAAAGAAGTCAGTTTAAGTGAGTTATTAAAACTAAAATGGCCAAGTTTAAGAATTGAGAAACTAAGTCCCTTAAGTCACTATGATATTTTAATCGGATGGACTCAATCACCCGCCTCAACACCATCCTTAGTCGATAAAGTTAAAAGAGAATCACACAAGAAAGATTATCAAGAGTTTTTAAGTCAATCACAACAAATCGTCAGTGAAATGATAGAAGGCTTTAATAACAATGATGGCGAAGTAGTTTCCCAAAAACTAATTGAAAATCGTCAGCTATTAAAAAGTCTTAACCCCTCAATAGAAACAAATGCTCTTAAATTACTAATAGAGAGTGCCCAAGTTTTTGGTGCCGCGAAATCATCAGGTGCAGGGGGTGGCGATTGTGGCATTGTGTTAGTTAAAAAAGATGTTTCGGTCGAGAAACTTATCCAATTATGGCAACAACATAACATTGAGAAATTAAATATTAAAGTTTATGATAAACATAACTTAGAGAAAGGGATGGAACATTATGAATCGTAAAGATGAACATGTGACTCTGGCCTTAGAACAAGCAGAACATACCAAACAAAACGATTTCGATCAGATCCAATTAATTCATCATTCACTAGGAAGCATCGATGTGGAGCAGGTTGATATCAGCACCCAAATAGGATCAATACCACTAGAGATACCTTTCTTTATAAACGCGATGACTGGTGGAAGTGAATGGACAAAAGATATTAACGCAAAACTTGGTTATGTCGCAAAACAAACAGGCATCGCTATCGCCACAGGTTCCATGTCAGCAGCTCTAAAAGATGACTCGTTATGGGACAGCTTTACAGTCGTTAGAGATGTGAATCCCAACGGGTTAGTATTTGCGAATATCAATCCTAATATCAGTGTCGAAGATGCACAAATTGCCATTCAAAAAGTACAAGGTAAAGCTTTACAGATTCATCTTAATGCGGCCCAAGAAATTGTAATGAGTGAAGGAGATCGCAGCTTTAGTCATTGGAGAAGTAATATTAAAGCTCATCTTCAATCTCATAAAGTCGATGTGATTGTTAAAGAAGTCGGCATGGGAATGAGTGGCCAAACTATTAAAGAACTCATTGATTTAGATGTCAAAATCATCGATATTTCAGGTAGAGGTGGTACTAATTTTGTATCCATAGAAAATGCTCGTAAAGGCAATAGTCAAATGAATTATATGGCCAATTGGGGACAAAGTAGTGTCCAATCCTTATTAGAAGCCCTTCCTTATTTATCTCAAGTCGATATTATAGCTTCCGGTGGAATTCGTAATGCCTTAGATATGGTGAAATCCTTTGTCTTAGGGGCTAAAGCAATCGGAATCTCTGGTGTCATCTTACAATCGGTAATGAACCAAGGAGTCGAGGCTACTATTCAAATGATTGAAAACTGGCAACAAGATCTTATTAAAATAATGGCTCTTTTAGGAGCTCGTACAATATTGGATTTAAGAAAAGTTGATGTGGTTTTATCTTTAGAACTACAACATTATCTAAAGAGTCGTGAAATAAATAAATATTAATATGTTATAATAAGCATACTAGGGGTGATATGATGAGTTACACAGTGATTGTACATCCTCAAATACAAGCCTTACAGTATGAAATAGAGAAGCTTCACCAAGAATTTATCGAAGCTGTTTTGGTCAAGGACGAATTGTTGTATGTCCAAAATCCAAATATCATGACAGAATATATGTTAAAAGTAGGATATTTAGAAGTAGAGCTGTTTGAATTAGAATGTGAATTTGCGATGTTAAAAAGAAAGAAAGCTCTCATTCAAAGATATATTAACCATCAAGAAGAAATTGATTGGCCAACGATTGATACCATTTTAGAGATTGAATTTAAAGAATATCAACAAAAGATTCTCTTAGAACAGCAGAAGTTAGAGTTTGCGCAAGTGAGAAATAGCTTACCCTCACTTAGTGAACAAAAGAGTCAAGAATTAAAGACTTTATATCGTCAAGTCGTCAAAGCATTGCATCCAGATCTTAATCCCAATGTGAGTGAACAAGGTAAAAAACTGCTCATTAAAGCAATTGAAGCTTATTCAAGAGGGGACGTACAAACCTTAGAAGTTATCGAGAAACTAGTAATTAACAAAGAAGTAGATGATGAAGGTTTAGTGTTTAAAAAACAAAGATTGAAGAGCACTCTAAAAAATGTTTTAAATCAGATAAAGGATATTCAAATGAATCATCCCTATTTGCTTAAATATAAATTAGAAGATCCTATACAATTAGAAAAATCAAAGAAAAGTCTTATATCATCAATTGAAGATTATCAAAATTCTATCGACCAAATGAAAGAAGAGTTAAAGGAAGAAAATTATGAGCGGAATTAAAAAGAGTGACCCAACATCAATCATTAGTATGATTCATAGCAGTGAAATTACTCCAAAACCATTTGAACAAGAGATTCTTCTATTTGAAACGATAATTGCGGGTACCAGTCATATTGAAGGGATTCATGATTTAGATTTACAAATAGGAGATCATTTAAGTTTTTTTAGAGAACCAGATAATGAATATGATAATCAAGCCATCGTTATTAAAACGAACCATCAAGAAAAGATTGGGTATGTTCCTAAGAGTGACAATCTTGTTTTTTCAAGGTTAATGGATGCTGGTAAACATCTTTTTGGTAAAATAAAAGCCAAAGACCTCAAAGGTCAATGGCTTGTGATTAAAATTGAAGTTTATTTATTGGATTAATAACGCGTTATAATAGCACAAGTGGCAGGAGTTGGCATTTCATCTTCATCTAAAACTAAGACTTTCGATTTTGCCTTTAATGCCAATATCGCAATTTCATTTAAGAGATCGTTCTCTCTTTTTTCATCAATCAAATAAGTTTGGTCTTCAAGATTAAGAAGTCCATGTAATGATTTTTGACGATTGATAAAGAGGGTGTCGACTCTTTTTTCTATGACCGCACTTAAGACATCTTCCACAAAGTCACTCGCTTGACCATTAGCCTGAGCTGTTCTAAATCTATCGCGCCAACTTTGTAATAGATTACGAATATGAGGTGTCATTAAGTTCTCTAGTTGTAACGCCAAAGTCTCATTAGAAAAGCGTGAGAAATCCATTTTAATGCCTTCTTTCATTAAGAACTCATTTTCACTAATTTCTCTAAAATGACTGTGGTATTCAGGTAGAGCTACTAAAACAAGTGGTAATTGAGACTCTTTGGAAACAAAATCATGGACATATTTATCGACATATTGGAAATAACGCATCATATCGACATCACTTAAAGTGCTCTTACCATCATCGCCTTGGACTCTGCCTCCAGGAGCGTTTGAAAAATAACGTTGTGAAGTATCGGTACCTAAGACATCTTTAGACAATATAGGCTCATCATTAGGATAAGCTAAAGGTCTAACCTCATGATAGGTTCCTTGATAAATCTTGAATTCTTCTCTATTTAATAATAGTAGTTGTACTTCAGTCAATTGTTGGAAATGACGAAGTAAAGGTAAGATATGTAACATCTCACCAACATGTAGAGACGATTTAACAGGATCTGGTAAGAAATAAATGACATTTTGATCCGGTGTCATCAGTATAGCAAGTCCTGATTTAACTTGGTTCCAAAAATTAACATCATCTACTAATTCATTCAGCTGATCAATAAAGTGAGACAACTCATGTTTATCCAGCTTATTGATCGCATTCTTAAGGTTGATCTGATTTTTTTGACGCTCCAAACCATAGGGGGATGTCTCAAAGTAAATGGAGACAAATGGCCCTTGTGTAATCTCAAAAATGGGATGATAAAAACTTGTCGCAACATGATAATCCATAGTGACCTCCTTATTTTATTATTAACTTCTTCCTTGTTAAATAAACAATAACATATTATAAAAGATGACACAATTTAACAGATTTTAAAATGGTGCCTTGAAATATGAGAACTAACCATATAGAATGTTCTTTATGAATAAGAGGAAAAAATTATGAGAATCAAATTAACTGCGGATAGTACGATCGATTTACCTAAGGAGATACTTGAAACTCATCAAATTAGCCTTAGTCCATTAAGAATTAATTTAGAAGATACTATTTATCTAGATACTATCAATATCTCAGTAGACGACATTTATAAAGCGGTTGCACAAGGGAGTTCGATTCCTACGACCTCTGCGATGAACATCTGGGAGTATACTGAATTTTTCGAGCAATTTAAGGAGTATGAACACATCATTCACTTTAGTTTAGGCTCACATTTTTCATCATCACATCAAAATGCTTACTTAGCAGCCCAAGAAGTTAATAATGTAAGTGTAATAGACACTCAAAATTTGTCAGCAGGCAGTGGTCTATTAGTATTGAAAGCAGTCAAATTAATCCAATCAGATTTGAAAGTTGAAGATATTCTTTCTCACTTAGAACAATTAATACCTAAAGTAAATGTCAGTTTTGTCTTAGACACTTTAGAATATATGAGAAAAGGTGGACGTATTAGTTCGTTTGCTGAATATGGAGTTCAGACACTTAAGATACATCCTTCTATCTCAGTGATAGATGGTGAAATGAAGGTAGGAAGACTATTTCATGGTTCACTTCCAAGGTCTTTGAAAAAGTATGTGACCAGTATTTTAAGTAATAAAGAAAAATATGAACCAGATTATCTTATCTTAGCCCATAGTGGACTTGAAGATGTTGAACTGTTAGAATCTATTTATCAAAGCATTATTGAAGTTAATTACTTCAAGTCAGTTATCGTCTCAAGAGTTGGTAGTACAATATCAACCCACAGTGGCCCAAATACGGTCGGCTTATTAGGTATTTTAAAATAGTAAGTAGGTTTGAAAAATGAAAGTTGTTTTAGCGGCAGATAGTGCCCTGGATTTAGATGATTTTTTGTATGAGAAGTATAAGATTCATTTAATGCCAGTAACAATTACTTTTGGAGAAGAAAGTTATCAAGATACTATAGATATCACAAGTAATGATATCTATGAAAGAGTCAAACAAGGTGCTGATATTCCTAAAACAGCAGCCACTAACATAGTGGAGTATTATGAATTTTTTAAGCAATTTGAAAATGATAATGTAATCTTTTTAAGTATGGGAAGTGGTTTTACTTCTGCTTATCAAAACGCTGTTATTGCTTCTAAAGAATTTGAAAATATACACGTGATAGATACTAAAAATTTATCCAACGGGATGGGTTTATTAGCAATAATGGTCGATACACTTGAATATGTCGCTAAAGGTGGACGAGTAAGTGCCTTGACCAAGGTGAGCGCAGAAGCTCTAAAGATTCATCCCAGTATCGCGATAGTGGACAACGAGCTTAAAGTAGGACGACTCTTTAGAGGACGACGAGATAAGGCTGCCATGAAATATGTCAAAGAAGAAATGAAGAAACTAGACAGTTATGATCCAACATTATTCTTTGTGGCCTCAAGTACTGTGGGTGATGAATTAGTGAATGAGATTGTCAAATATATTGAATCCTTAAATTATTTTAAAGAGATTAAGATAACAAATATCGGAAGTACTGTCTCTGTCCATACTGGACCTGGCGCAGTCGGTTTAATAGGTCTGTTAAAGTAACCACATGGTTACTTTTTTGTATGTTCATTGAGATAAGAGAAGTCTTATCTTATAATAGACACATCAAAGAAGGAGCTACATATGAATCAAATTGGTGTAATTGGAATGGCAGTCATGGGCAGAAATATTGCTCAAAATATGGTCAACAAAGGATATAAGGTCTCTGTATTTAATCGGACCTATGCGGTGACTCAGGAGGCTATTGAACAATTTAATGATCTTGAGGGTTATCAAAATATAGAAGATTTTGTATCCTCTTTAGAAGTTCCCCGAAAAATATTATTAATGGTCAAAGCAGGCCAACCTGTCGATGCGTTTATCGATTTATTAATTCCTTTATTAGACAAAGGAGATTTAATCATGGATGGTGGTAACTCTAATTATCGTGATACCATTAGACGTCATCAAAAAGTAAATGAGTTAGGAATTAAATATTTAGGAGTCGGTGTCTCAGGTGGAGAAGAAGGAGCACTAGAAGGTCCTGCCTTAATGCCAGGTGGAGACAAAGAGGCTTATTTATTAGTAGAGAACTTGTTTAAAGAAATAGCCGCAGTAGCATATGATGAACCCTGTGTCTCCTACATTGGTGAAGATGGGGCAGGTCACTATGTAAAGATGGTCCACAATGGGATTGAATATGGTGATATGCAGCTGATTGCTGAAGCTTATCATTTATTAAAAACAGTCGGAGGCTTAGATAATAAAGCAATCGGAGAAGTCTTTACAAAGTGGAATGAAGGCGAACTAGATTCTTATCTTATTGAAATCACCTCAGAAATATTTAAGGTCAAAGAAGGAAAACATTATTTAATAGATCTTATTGTCGATAAGGCTGAACAAAAAGGAACTGGAAAATGGACCGCAGAAGCATCATTAGACTTAGGAGTAAATACTTCACTCATAACCTCAGCAGTCTATGGACGCTTTATTTCTTCCATCAAAGAAGAAAGAGTATTTGCGCAGACATTATTACCACAAGTAGACTATGAAGTAGTCGATGATAAAGAGGCCTTTACCGAAAAAGTCCGTCGTGCACTATATGTCTCAAAAATAATGAGTTATGCTCAAGGCTTTGATCTTTTATCCAAAGCAGCCATTGAAAATAATTGGAGTCTTAATTTTGCCAATATCGCCAGAGGCTTTAGAGGTGGATGTATTATTCGAGCTAAGTTTTTAAATCGTATCGCGGATGCTTATGAAAATAATCCTCAATTAGCTAATTTATTATTAGATAGTACTTTCATTGAAACAATTAAGGACTATCAACAAGATTGGCGCGAAATTGTCTCCATAGGAAGCTTAAATGGTATTTCATTAGCTGCACACAGTAGTGCACTAAGCTATTATGATGCCTATCGAAGTGGACGCTTACCAGCTAATTTAATACAAGCTCAACGTGACTATTTTGGGGCTCACACTTTCGAAAGAATAGACAAAGAAGGGAAGTTTCACTATGATTGGATCTCAGAATAATGTCTTTGTGATATTTGGAGGGACAGGTGATTTAACATATCGTAAATTACTTCCTGCATTCTATGATCTAGTGCTTCAAGGAACCTTTAATAAAGAAAATTTAAAGATTGTTATTATTGGTCGCAGAGACTATACAACAAAAAGTTTTTTTACGCGAGCACTCGATGGTATTAAACAATATGCGCGATTTAAAAAAGAAGACCAAGAGGCGCGCGATGATTTAGAAGCAATGATGAGTTACTATAAAATGGATTATCGTGATGAAAGTGCCTATCAAGGTTTAAGAGAACACTTACAAGTTCAATATAAACAAGCTGGTCGCTATCTATTTTACTTAGCAGTAGCACCAAGTAGTTTTGCGGATATTTCTGATAAATTACGACATTCTCACATCTTAAGTGATGTCCAAGAGAAGCAATTACTCATTGAAAAACCTTTTGGTGATGATTTAGAAAGTGCTATTTCCATTAATCATCAAATACAAAAATCTTTTAAGGAAGATGAGATTTATCGAATCGATCACTATTTAGCTAAAGAGATGATTATCAATATTATGACGATACGTTTTGGTAACCAAGTTTTTGAAAGTCTATGGAAATATGGTGAAATAGATAATATTCAAATTACGGCCACTGAAACCATTGGTGTTGAAGATCGTGGTGGTTATTATGAACATTCAGGGGCCTTAGAAGATATGGTTCAATCCCACCTATTACAAGTGTTATCACTGTTGTTAATGGATGAACCGACTCATAATACTTCTGAAGCAATTCATGTAGAACAAGCTAATGTATTAAAGAATTTAGAGTTATTTGAAAGTATTGATAAGTCGTTTGTTAAAGGGCAATACAGTAGTGATGGGAAAGTGAATGCTTATCGTAATGAGAGTAGAGTCAATCCTCAATCAATGACAGAAACTTTTGCTGCATTGGAACTACGTTACAATAAAGCTCCATTTAAAGATGTACCTATTTATATAAGAACAGGTAAACGGATGGATAAAGCAGTCACCTATGTTGCCATTCAATTTAAGCCTGCTAAGATGCATAATGGTAAGGAATTAGATCCTAATGTCTTAATAATACGTATTGGTCCCGATGAAGGTATTTATCTTAAGGTGAATATTAAAAAACCTGGCATTACAGACGAAGTCCAACCAATTAAGATGGACTTCTGTCAGTCATGTATCTTAGAGAATCGCTATAATACACCCCAGGCATATGAGAGATTACTGAAAATGGCCTTTGAAAAAGATCATACCCTTTTTGCCAGTTGGGATTTTGCTAGGATGTCATGGGAAATCATTGATGATATTCAAAAACAAGCAGTCCATAATGAATTATTTATGTACGAATCCTTTACTGCAGGTCCAACAGAAGCTGATGAAATGTTAGCGAGAGATGGTCATCATTGGATCAATGATACTGTTTATGGGGAGACTTTTAAGTTTTAGCACTCAAGACTTGACAGTGCTAAATAATGTGTTACAATATAGTTGCGGTTAGCAGTCGATGACGTTGAGTGCTAACAATAAAGGAGGAACTATTATGCGTTATTTAGTAAGACGACCAGAAACAATTTTCGACAAATTCTTTAGTGATTTCGATGCACCAAATGTATCCTTAGGATCTCACTTGGACATCTATAAAGAAGATAACAAATATGTGGTAAATTTAGAGATGCCAGGTTTTGATAAGGAAGAAATTTCCATTGATTTTAAGGATGATGTCCTCAGTATTGAAGCTAAACATACTGAAGAAACATCTGAAGATGACAATAAGGAATATGTGTATCAAAGTCGTAGGATGAAAAATGTTTCTCGACACATTCGTTTCCATGAAGTCGATGTCGATAATATTGAAGCGAATTATGAAAATGGTCTATTAAACATTACGTTACCTATGATTGGTGAAGAAGAACCAGTCGTTAAACGTATTGAATTGAAGTAAAAGAAAAAGAGGGAATCATGTGATTTCCTCTTTTTGTCTTAAAATGGTTGTTTAGCTAACCAAGCGTCAATATCTTTGACGATTGATTTTAAGGTGCCATCTTCAAATGGTGAAAGCAGATGGGCTGTATCTACGATTTCTGTAAAACTTTGAGTACCACCAACTTTACAGATAGCCATATAGTCATCCCAAGTCGTAGGATCTTGTTCTATGATGGAGCGTTTCCAAAATTGGAAGGCGCATACTTGAGCCAGTGTGTAGTCAATATAGTAGAACGGAGATTGGAAGATATGTCCTTGGCGATACCAAAATGTTCCTCTATCAGCAAACTCGTTATCACTAAAATCAAGGTGAGGACGATATTGTTGATCCAATTTCTTCCAAGTTTCTTTTCTCTCAGCAGGAGTCATCTCTGGGTTATTGTAGATTTCATGTTGGAAATGATCCACTAAGACACCATAAGGTAGAAACTGTAAGCCATCACTTAGGTGTGAGAAGCGATATTTATCAGCTTGTGGTCCAAAGAATTTTTCCATAAAGGGCCAAGTGATAAATTCCATTGACATCGAATGTATTTCACACGCCTCATGAGTAGGCATATGGACTTCAGGAATTTGAATATGACGTGATTGATAACCTTGGAAAGCATGGCCTGCTTCATGGGTCAAGACATCAACATCACCTGAAGTACCATTGAAGTTAGAAAAGATAAATGGTGCTTCATAGTCATGCATAAAGGTCATGTAGCCACCGGATTGTTTACCAGGTTTGGCGATTAAATCTAATAAATTGTTATCTAACATGAAATCAAAGAACTCACCTGTTTCTTTAGAAAGTTCATGATACATTTCTTTACCACTGTTAATTGTGTCCTCAAAGCTTCCGATCGGTGTCGCATTACCATCTAAGAATTGTAAGGCAACATCATAGTATTCAAGTTTATCTAAGTTTAAGCGTTTTGCTTGTCGATTATAGAGTTTATTGGCAACTGGTACAACATCTTCAAGAATTTGTTGACGATAATTAGCGACCATTTTTTGATTGTAATCTAAACGTTGCATACGACGATAAGCCATCTCTGTGAAGCTTTCAAAGCCTAGTTTATGAGCCATTTGAGTACGTACTTTTACTAATGAATCATAGATCTCATCAAATTGTTGTTCATGTTCTTCAAACCAAGCCCAAACTTTATTTGAGGCAGCCTTACGGATATTGCGATCGTGATGTTGAGTATAAGGACCCATTTGAGCTAGGGTTAGTGTCTTATCATCAAATTCAATTTGAGCTGAAGCGATTAACTTAGTGTACTCAGTGGCTGCTTTGTTCTCTGCTTGTAAATCACTAATGATTTTAGGATCAAAAATGCTAAGTTTGTTTTCGATCATTTTAAAGTATGTGTGTGGGAAATCATCTTTAATTAAATCAAGATGAGGATGTGCCATGAGCTTTTGATAATATACGTTATTTATTTCATCAAAATATGGTTCGTTTTCATCCCAATAAGTAATCTCTTGGTCATAGAACTCATCGCGAGTATCAATAGAGTTACGAATGTAGGCCAACGTCTGCATACTTAATAAACTCTTGTAGGCAGCTATGTATTGTTGGATGGTAGTGGTAAGTTGTTCTTTAGTTGTGGCTTGGTCCATTTCTAAAAATATTTGTTGTGCTTGTTCTTTATATTCGTCTAATATGGGACGAATATACTGATAATCATTAAATGACATAATTTTCACCTCTTGAGATATTATACGACAAAATAGTGGGCAAATATCATTTGTAAATTTTTTCAAACAATTTCTTAACAATTGGTGTCACAGGGCTTGAATTAAAATTGAAATCGGTTACAATGATAATACAAAGAGGTGATGGAAATGATAATTCGTGACAGACATCAGCATGTTCTAGATGGGGTTTTTGAAAATCTTTTCCATGGGCTTAATAAATCAATGATATTTTAAGGTGGACGTAGTACGTTCATCTTTTTTTATACATTTGTTTGGAGATTGGAGGAATCATTATGGATCAAACAAATAAGAAATTATGGGATGCTAGCGCATCGGGTGACCTTGATACCATTAAAGCAATGGTACAACAAGGTGGAGACGTCAATGTACGTTTTGGTGACGGCAGAACGGCACTTATGAGAAGTGCTAAGCGTGGTTATCAAGAAATCGTGGCGTTTCTATTAGAACAAGGGGCAGATGTTACCTTGGAAGATTTCAATGACAAAATAGCACTGATGGGTGCAGCGAAGAAGGGTGAATTAGAAATCACTCAGATGCTCGTTGAACACGGCAGTGATGTCAATCATAAGGATATTAATGGACGTACTTCTTTAATGAGAGCCGCTTTCTTAGGTCAGTGGCATGTGGTTGAATATCTTATTGAAAAGGGTGCTGATGTTAACGCTCAAGATAACGTTGGACGTAATGCTCTTATGGAAGCAACCATCGCATTTAAGTTGGATATTGTGAAGACACTCATTGAAGCAGGTGCTGATGTGAATGAAAAAGATGAGCGAGGAACAACTGCGCTCATGCGTGCCAGTTACTCAGGATATGTGGATCTTGTTAACTTTCTATTGGAAAATGGAGCAGATAAGGAGCTTCATGATGGAAATGGTAATAAAGCCATACATTATGTTCGTGAACACAACTTAACTGAGCTTAAACCAATTTTAAAGTAGGAGGAACCCATGAGAGATTATCTATCAAGTGAAGTAAGAAACATTGCCTTGTTAGGACATTCTGGCGCAGGCAAATCTAGCATTATTGAATCGATTTTATATTTTAATAAAGTCATAGACCGTATGGGTACATCATTAGGTGGCAACTCAGCGATGGACTTTGACCAAGAAGAAATTAAGCGTGGTCAATCTGTCTATTTGTCATTAGCTCCAGTCGAGTGGAAAGATAAAAAGATAAACTTTATTGATACTCCTGGATATTTTGATTACTATGGTGAAACTGCTTCAGCACTCCGCGTCGCAGATAACGCATTAATTGTAGTCTCTGCGAAAGATGGAATTGAAACAGGGACAGAACGTGCTTATGAAATGATTACAGAAAGGCAATTACCTACTATTTTCTTTATCAACAAAATGGATGAAGAAAATGCTGATTTCAATAAAGTCTATGAAGAACTAAGAGCAAAATTTGGTAAGAGTATCTTTGCTTTTGAGACACCAATCATAAGAGATGGTGAAGTTGTAGGGTCAGTGAATGTCTTGCGTAAAAAAGCATGGTATTATGACAACCATAAAGAAGCACAACCAGTACCAGAAGACATGGTAGATTTAGTAGATTCATATTATGATCAAATCTGTGAAACTGTCGCACTAACTGATGAAGAGCTGATGGAATCATATTTTGAAGATATGACATTAACTGAAGAAGAAATCGCCAAAGGATTATGCTTAGGAGTCCGTAGTGGAGAAATTAGACCTGTTTATTGTGGAAGTGCACTTAACCAAACCGGTGTCGAAAGACTTCTTGATTTAATTATTGAGTTCTTCCCATCTTATGAAGAACTAGGTACTGTCAAAGCTACAGATGCCAAAGGCAATGAACTCATGTTAGAAACTAATGAAGACGAAGATATGACAGCGTTTGTCTTTAAGACTATCGTGGATCCTTTTGTGGGACGTATTTCTTATCTTAAAGTCATGTCAGGTGTCTTAAGTTCAGATAAAGAAGTCTATAATGTTCGAAATAGTGAAAATGAAAAATTATCACAAGTATTTTCTATTCGTGGTAAAATCCAATTTGCGGTCGGTAAATTATTTACCGGTGATATTGGTGCGGTTGTTAAATTACAAAACACCCATACTAATGATACCTTAGCTACTAAAGCTAAACCTGTGATTCATGAACCAATTAAATTCCCTGAAGCAATGCTGTCTAAAGCGATTTGGCCTAAATCAAAAAATGATGAAGATAAACTATCGACATCCTTAGGTAAGATATTAGAAGAAGACCATTCAGCACGCCTAGAGAACAATGCGGAAACAAATGAACTAGTACTCTATGGTTTAGGAGACCAACATTTAGATGTAATCTTCTCAAAACTGTTCAGTAAGTATAAAGTTCAAGTCACAACCACCGAACCAACTGTACCTTATCGCGAAACTATTCGTAGTAAAGTTACAGGTGAAGGTAAACATAAGAAACAATCCGGTGGCGCAGGTCAGTTTGGACACGTCTTTGTTGACTTTGAACCTAGCGATACAATTGAAATGGAATATGATGTTACCGTCTTTGGTGGCGCAGTACCTCGTCAGTTCTTTCCTGCGGTTGAAGTAGGACTTAGAGAATGTATGAACAAAGGTGTCTTAGCAGGCTATAAAGTAGTTGGTGTTAAAGCAACATTAACAGATGGTCGTTATCATGATGTGGACTCAAAAGAAATTGCGTTTAAGTCCGCAGCACGTCTTGCTTATAATGATGCGATGCCAAGAGCAAATCCTGTTCTATTAGAACCTATAGTTAAGGCAGCAGTATTAGTTCCTGAAGAATATACTGGAACTATCATTGGTGACTTTAATAAACGTCGTGGAATGATCTTAGGTATGGATATGGTGGATGGAGCGAAACAGTTAGTTGAAGCAGAAGTCCCTATGGCAGAAATGATGAACTACGCTACACAGTTACGTTCCTTTACTCAAGGTAAGGGGTCCTATACTCAAGAGTTTGTTCGTTATGATGAAGCACCACAACCAGTAGCTGAAAAAGTTATCCAAGAAGCTAAACGTAAACAAGAAGAAAATAGTTAATTAAAAAGCCGAAGACTCAATTGAGTTATTCGGCTTTCTTTTGGTTTTGATAATTGATAATCATTTGAATCCCTGAATAAAGTATCCCGGCAATTGGCCACACTAACCATGTGATATGCCAATTGTTAGTAAGAAAACTCCAACCTAGATAAATGGCGGTCGCAATCAACCAATAAATTCCTGAGATCGTTTCTGATAATTTATCTGTTTTTTGTTTAATACTGTATTCTTCTTTTTGTAACAAAATATTGGTGACTTGAGTTAAAGCATTACCAGATACAAGGTTATAGACACCAACTGATGCGATTAAGATAGTAGTACTTACCCCAAAGATAGGACTTGGTCCATAAAGATAAATGAGATAACAGTGGACAATTAACAAAGGGATATAGATAAGTAACAGTTTTATTTGTTTAAGTAAAACAATAAAGATGACTAATAAGATACTTGAAACATAAAGGGGAATATTACTTGTGATTAAGCCAGATAAAATAACGGGGATAGCACTTAGGATGAAGAGAAATACGGATAAAGCAATTTGTGTTTGGCGTTCTTGAGCCTTTTGTTTAACCTGATTCTCTAATGTTTTTTGGGTCATACTTTCTAGTTTGAAGGGTTCTTTCTCCAAATGTTCATAGGGTTGAAGACGACCAAATGTAATAATTAAAATATAAACAGCAATTGCTACAATAGATAATAAGATTAGTAGTGCTGTCGCAATCATTTCGTTTTCATTTAATAAAGTGAAAGATGGTGCTTGTGAGATAGCGACAAAGCTAAGAAAGATGCTGACACCTACCATCAGTAACACTAAAGCATAACCATATTTTGGATAGTATTTAAGATAATCACTGACCATAGTATCGACTGTATGAGGTTCAATGGTCAATAATTCGTCTTGTGAACTTACTTGTTGTTGGATACCTAAGACTTCTGCCAACTCTTCAAGATTACCAAATTCGGTAATAACTTGTCCGATGGCTGTATTGTCATTAAGACCTTGTTGTCGTAATTCGTTGTATTTGTCCTCCATCATGGATAATAATTCTTCTTTGGCTTTGAGTACTTCGGGACTGTTTCCTAGACCGGCAAACATTCCTTCTAAATAATTTTTTAAAGTATCCATTTTATAGCTCCTTTACGATAAATTGATTCACAACTTCTTGGATTAGTTTCCACTCTTCTAAGCGTGATTGATAATAAGACTTTCCAAGATCACTTATCTCATAATAGGTCCTTTTCTTGCCACCAATCTCATCGGAGACAAAGGATGTGAGATAACCATTGGTTTCTAAACGCTTTAGAGTAGAGTAGAGTGTGGTCTCTTTCATAATGTACTTCTCATTTGATAGTTCACGAATTTGTTTCGATATTTCATAACCATAATTAGCTCTTTCATATACAATGAATAGAATCATGGTGTCGGTATGTCCTCTAATCAGATCGCTACTTATCATGTCATCACCTCTTTCATACGTGTGGCGTACTATGTCTGATGTAGTAATAATATATTATTTACTACGTCAGGTCAAGTATGATGAATAAAAAAATTGGAATTGCTTCCAATTTTATAAAGGTTGACCACATTCATCACAGAATTTAGCGGCTTCATCATTAAGTGTTTGACAGTTTCGACAACGTACTTTAATAGTTGAGCTTACTTCTTCTAAGCCATCACTAATCATTCCGCCAACTTGTCGACTATAGGGTTCTAAATCCTTACGGGCTTGTTTAGGATCAAGGACGACTCCCGACCCTGCTAAGCCAGCCTTACCCACATTAGCAATCACTTGACCAACGATAGTACATATCATTCCTAAAACGGGTCGAAACATGAAGTTATCGAATCTGTCTGTAAGGGCGACATCGAAAGAAATTAAGAATGTGCTTAAGAACAATAAAATCCCGATGATAGTTAATAGATTGCCTCCGTAGTATAGAGCTTTTCTAAAGGTACTAATTTCAGTTTTTTTCATTGTAGACTCCTTATGTTACTATTAATATAACACAAAAAAGACCACAACGATTGTTATGGTCAATATTAATTTAAGATTTACTTGTTAGCTTCGTATAGCTCTGAAACTTTATCCCAGTTTACGATACGGAAGAACTCACTTAAGTAATCAGGACGACGGTTTTGGTAGTTTAGGTAATAAGCATGTTCCCAAACGTCAACACCAAGGATAGGTGTTTTGCCATCAGTGATAGGTGAGTCTTGGTTAGGTGTAGAAACGACTTCTAATTTTCCTTCACTCACTACTAACCATGCCCATCCGCTACCAAAGCGTGCACCACCGGCTGCCTTAAATTGAGTTTTGAATTCATCAACTGAACCAAATGTTTTCTCGATATCCTCTTTTAGAGCACCTTTTAATTCAGTGCTATCAGGTGTCGTAAGAATTTCCCAGAAGAATTTGTGGTTAGCATGTCCGCCACCATTGTTACGAACAGCACCTTGGATATCTTGTGGTACTTCATTCAGTTGAGCTAATACTTCTTCGATTGTTTTTTGTTCAAAGAACTCAGGATGTTTTTCTACAGCAGCATTTAGGTTATTCACATATGCAGCGTGATGCTTGCCATGGTGAATCTCCATTGTTGCTGTGTCAATTACTGGTTCTAATGCATTTGTTTCATACGGTAAATTTGGTAATGTAAATTTAGTCATATAGTTTATTTCCTCCTCTATTGATGTATACTTATCCTATCAATGATGTGGGTTTTAATCAACATGAGTGCCCAATATTTGTATAAATTGGACTCTCATATTAAAATGAAAGAGTAGTTTATTAAAAGAAGGTAAAATATGAAAGAAAAGTGTTTAAGTTTGTTAGGACAACGTGGTGTGACCATGGAAGATTTAATTGAGTTGGTGATGTTTCTTCAAAGAGATTATATAGAAGAAATTGATGAAGAAGAAATCAGAGAAGATATTTATGAAATCTTAGATAAAAGAGAAGTATATCATTCGGTGTTTACTGGGATTGCGATTGATAAAGCAGTCGAAGAAGATTTATTGTTTGATGCTGGTTTGAATGAAGTTATTCATCATGACGAAGGCTTGTATGGTGTCGATGAAGTATTGGCGTATGGTATTTGTAATTTATATGGTTCAATCGCATTGACGAACTTTGGTTATGTTGATAAAGTGAAACCAGGAATTATTGGTCGCTTGAATGATGATACAAATTATTGTCATACATTTTTAGATGATATTGTGGGTGCTATTGTCGCTTCTGCGGCCTCTAAATTAGCACATACCCACATCAGGAAGGTGGATATTTAAATGAAGAAATTTTTGTTAGCCATGATGGTGGCTTTAGTATTATTAGTGAGTTGTAGTTCAACAGAAACGATCACTTTTAGTGATGGAGAAGAAATAATTGAGAAATTTGAAAATAAAGAGAGTTTTGTCTTTGTGATTGGTAGCTCAACTTGTTCTGCTTGTGCTCAATATCGTCCTATAGTTGAGGAAGCGATTGAAAGTAAAGGACTTGATGTCTTTTATATTGAAAGTGATAAGGTAAATAACGAACAATTGGTTGAATTAGTAGAAAACTATTTAGATAACGATTTAGAATGGACACCGACAACATATTTTGTAGTTGATGGTGAAGTTAAAGAATCACTAGCTGGAGCGTTACGTTACTCCCTATTAGTTGAGAAGCTTGAGGAGTATCAACTGATTTCATGATTACACGTCGCGATTGTCAAAAAGCTTTTAGAGAACTGGGTCTGACTGATTATTCGAGTGTCATTGTTCACTATCATCCACTTTTAAGGGAGATATTGGGACAAAGTGCTACTTTTATCCAGGCTCTTTTTGATGTCGTGACTGAAGGTAATGTGTTAGCTTTTAGTGAATTTAGTGACAATAGCGAACCCTATCGTATGGGATTTGACAGTTTGGATGAAGCTGAAAAAGTTAGACAAGAACTCCTAAATTTTGATACAAAGC
Organism: Erysipelothrix sp.; assembly: GCA_012512455.1. Taxonomy (GTDB): domain Bacteria; phylum Bacillota_I; class Bacilli_A; order Erysipelotrichales; family Erysipelotrichaceae; genus JAAZEC01. The sequence continues at coordinate 2,498 of JAAZEF010000041.1, read as the reverse complement.
GTTTTCGTGATACTTATTATGATCCATTGTTTTTAGCACTTAGTAAAACCCAAGGTCGAATTTTTAGTAACCATCCTTATATAGTAAGTTGTGTTAATGGACCTCAGTCACGTTATATCGCACGTGTTCAACCCCTAGATTTTCCTTATGGTGAAGAATCAGTGTTTGGGGCAATGTCTGAGTTAAAGGCAAAGATATTGGTCATAGGAGATGATATGAGTGATTGTCATGAATTACGATTGGGTTATCATCATCAAAATGCTGCTATCCAATTAAATGGGGCAGCGGGTGGTCAAGGATGGGAACATTATTTTGACTATCAGTACGATAAAATGGATTATCAAAAAGCAATTTCTAGAGTTCACTTAAAGGGTCATGTCATGTTAGGTAATCAAAAAATGCACCTCATTGATTATAATGAGGCGCTTAGACACATGGATGACTTAGCTAAGGATTCTCTCTAGTTGTGTGCTAAGACTATTAACTATTGATTGACAGGTTTGAAGGTCTTCTTGATTGAACCTGTTTTTTATTGGGGCATCAATATCTAGCACTCCATAGAGTTTGTCTTTAATAAGGATAGGGAGAACCATTTCTGATTGACTGGCACTGTCACAAACAATATGACCTTCGAAAGTATTGACATCTTTGACGATGATGGCCTCTTTTGTCTTTGCGACATGTCCACAGACACCTTTACCTATTTGTATGGTAGTACAGGCAACTTTGCCTTGAAAGGGCCCTAAGATTAGTTGATCATTGATATGTCGATAAAAACCTACCCAGTTAATGTTGTCTAATATTTGATTGAGATAGGCACTTGTATTTGCGAGGAGTGAGATTTCATCACTTTCATCTGCTATTAGTGCCTGATAAGATTTGTCTATTTTTTCCAATTGAATCACCTGGTTTGATTATAGCACTATTTTTAGTATAATGGAGTTGTGAACAGGGGAGCGTAAGCTGAGAATTACCCTTATCACCTGATCTAGGTAAAGCTAGCGTAGGGAGTTTACAATTAAACTTGTAAGCCTACGCCTCATAATTATGGAGGTGTTTTTTATATGAGTACTAGAGAAATAGTAAAAATGGCAATGTATCTTGCCTTGTTCTTAGTGTTAGACTTTGTGTCTAATCAAATCCCAATCTTTGAGATGCCCAGTGGTGGCTCTTTGGGGGTTGGTGTGATTCCACTCTTATTGGCTAGTTATGATTTGGGCTTTAAAAAGGGTTCGTTGGTGGCATTGTTATCAATACCACTTATGTTTATGACTGGACCTGTATGGTTTGTATCGTTTGGTCAATTTGCGCTGGATTATATCTTATCGTTTGGTGTCTATGGTTTGGCTGTCTTATTTCCAACTTTTAGAGAACGATCGATTTATCCGCTGATGAGCGGGATTGTGATTACCAATGCTCTGAGGACATTCTTTAGTTATTTGTCGGGTGTTTGGTACTATGAGGTTCCACCATTGGCATCACTGACTTATCAATTATCGTATATGGTGCCGACTTTGATTCTAACGATTATTGTGGTGCCTTTGATTAGTGCTCGATTGAAGCGTGACAGCTAAGGTCTAATGATATATAATAGTTCATGTAAAAGGAGAATGTGATGATGGATGTAGGACAACAAGTCTATATCCAAAGTTTCAAACATGATGGATCATTACATCGTACGTGGGCTAAAGCTACTGTCTTAGAACATACAGATGAATGTTTAGTGGTAGTAACCTATAAAGCAATGGTGAGTGAAAGTAATGGACGGGTTTGGCAAACAAGAGAGCCAGCGGTCTGTTTCTTCTATCCTAATAAGTGGTATAACATTATTTCGATGATTCGAAAGCGTGGTATTACTTACTATTGTAATGTGGCTTCTCCTTATCTATATGATGGGGAGGCTATTAAAAACATTGATTATGATTTAGATCTCAAGGTATTTCCTAATGGAAGTTATGAAATATTAGATGAGGAAGAGTTTGCGAAGCATGGTTTTGATATGAAGTATTCATTAGATGTTCAAAAACTGGCTTGGGATAGTCTTAGAGAATTGGTGGATATGGCCAAAGAAGGCACACCTCCTTTCGATGATGAGACCATCTCACATTACTTCCATCTTTATTTAAGCCTTGATCGTAAACGTTTGAAATCAAAGGAATAGCAAATAAATCTCCCTGCGGGGAGTTTTATTATTATTAATTGGAGAAATTTATTTCAAAAGTATGAAATAATTTGAAAATGTGAGTTATTCGTTGACATTAAATTGAATCTGGGTTAATATAGTAAAGCCCCCAAAAGGGAAAGTTAAGAAATAAATCGATAATAAAAATTAATTTATAAATCGGTTGACAAGTTCCTTGGAATTTGGTATTCTTAACAAGCGCTCAAAAGCAGCGCAGTCGATCTTTGAAAACTAAATAGAAATAGAATAAGAACACATAAACGTCAGTATTTTTGAGTAGAAAATAAAGAGCTAAAAATCAAATGGAGAGTTTGAT
>JAAZEF010000040.1 GCA_012512455.1 Erysipelothrix sp. | reverse complement strand
GGTTTTGGCCAACGAATACGGCCTTTTATTTCTTTTCTAATTCCCTCTAGGGAAAACCAATCTAACATAATGTCTCCTTACTTCGTTTCTTTATGTAAGGTGTGTTTGCCACAATGCTTACAATATTTGTTTATTTCTAAACGCTCACGATAATTTTTCTTATTAATCGTTGTTGAATAATTTCGGTTCAAACATTCTGTGCAAACCAAAATAATTTTGTTGTCTTTAGTTGCCATGTTTTCACCTCAACTTGCCATGTTATGTTACCATACCACAACTAGGTAGTCAATATTAACCAACCTCACCAAATATTAAATAATTGTAATCAAAAGCACGTTTGTGGATATCAAAAGTCTTAAAGATTAACGATAAAACAATCAAACAGCTGTCCATTTCTATAAAAATAGGATAATTATTTCTTTATGGTTTTCCTGTTGAATTCAATTATTAAAATAAGTATACTTAAGTTACATAATGGGATGGAGATGGTGAGCAAATGAACTACATGACCGTGCGTGAAGCCTCCAAGAAATGGAACATCAGTACACGCTCAATTAACTATCATTTAGCTGCTGGTCACATCAAAGGATCAATCAAAAGAAAAAACCGGTGGCTCATACCAATCACTTCAGAAAAACCACAAGAAAGAAGAGACACAAAAGAGAATTCTAATTTCTATCAACTACTACAACAACCCGAGTTGTTATTCTCGATGTTGAATCTTTTTCCACTACCGACGGAAGTCTTTTTAGCGGATGGAACCTGTTGTTATGTCAATCAGGCATTTACTGATTTTTTCGGATTGAACAATATAGATATCATCAATAAATTCAATGTCCTGCATGATCCCTTAGTCAATCATAAGTTAGGACTCAATGATTATCTAAGGCGAATCTTTCAAGGTGAAATCCTCTCCATTAAAGATATTAAAGTGCCATATGAAGAAATTAAACACCAATATAAAAGTTCTAAGAAGTTCTCAATCGACCAAGACTGTTATCAAGACCTCATTAGCTTTCCTCTTTTAGATGAAAAGCAGAATGTCAGTTATGTCATTACGGTCTTTATGACCAAACGCATCTGTCAAAACAGGTTAGAAGCTATCAAGGCCAAAACATTTATCGATAACCATTGGCATGATGAGTTTGATATAGAAGAGATTTCAAATCATGTTGGTTTATCGCGACATCATCTGAGTCGTATTTTCAAAAGTTTATTCAACATTACTCCACATAGTTATTATCAAGAGGTCAAGATTGAAAAGATAAAACAAGCACTTTTAGACTCTAATTTGAATATTAGTGACGTCTTTAAATCCTGTGGTTCAGATTATAGCAGTAGTCTTGCCAATGCCTTCAAAAGAAAAGTAGGCATGACCCCTTCTGAATACAGAAAGTCTCATCAAGACTATAACGTTGTCCAAAAGAAACAATTGAAAAAAGAAATACCTTCTTTAACCGAAGAGAAACTATATCAGTTAGCCCAACTATTTCCCATTCCGATTCAGATTTTCAGAAGTAATGGCGATATCATCTTTATTAATGAAGCCGTCCTCAAAATGTGGAACGTCAAAGATACCTCTTTAATAATCAATCAATATAACTTAATTAATGATCCTTTTGCTAATGGGCAACCAGAACTAAAAGAGGCAATTCAAAAAGTATTTAGCGGTCAAGCCGTTTTAGTCCCCGATGTAAAAATACCATTAGAAAGCTTTTGGGAATGGTATAAAACACGAACTCCCATCTATAATATTGAAGCCATCTACACAGATATCCTAAATTTTCCCGTCTTTGAGTCTAATGGCAAAATGAGTTATATGATTGCCATCTTCTTTACCAGTAGAATCTATCAGGGACAACCCAAAATTGCCAAGGTTCAAGAATATCTAGAGAACAATTGGCTAGAACCATTCGACATTAAATCAACGGCACAAAGTGTATCGTTAAGTCCCACTCACTTGGTCCGCCTATTTAAGAAACATACTGGAATCACACCTCATCAGTATTACCAAAATATTAAAGTCGCGCGACTTAAAGAAGCTCTACTGGACAAAAACTTAAGTGTTTCACAAGCTTTTCTATCTTGTGGCTTTCTCTATCCTGGTAACTTCTCACGATATTTTAAGGAACAAGTTGGGATGACACCCTCTCAATTTCGAAAAAGAAAAAACTAAAACATCCTTATCCTCATAGTCATATGAGGACTTTTTTTATTGACTTAAAGATGATCATAAATGAATGATTTTTAGCTTTTTTTGGCTATCAAGTGAACACTTACTTTTATACAATAAAATTATCAAGAGGTGTACAAAATTAGATTAACCAATGGAGGTCATTAGTATGACAGAATCAAACCAAGATTTTGAGAACCAAAAGAATCCCAATAGTCAATATACACAAGAAGATATCGAAAAGAATATGACCATGGCAGGACTCGCTTATTTTCTATTCTTACTACCACTCATCGTTTGCCCTGAATCACAATACGCAAAATATCATGCCAATCAGGGTCTCATATTACTCATTGTCGCTTTTGGTGGCAATGTAATTTTAGGACTCATCCCGATCATCGGCTGGATGATCATCCCCATTTTTTCTCTAGCTATTTTTGCTCTAGCCATCATAGGATTAATCAATGGCCTTACAGGTAAAACAAAGCCATTACCTTTGATTGGTCAATTTACCATCATTAAATAACAACAAGGAGAACTAACCATATGAAAAAAATACTGCCCTTAATTTTAATCTGTATACTTATTGGCTGTACCACCACCAAAGAAGCCAATAATAATGATACTAATAATGACAGTAATAATAGCGTTTCAAACAATCAACCGACGCTACCCGACTTCTTCCCCACAGACCTAGGACTTATTCCAGAATATGCGGAAATTGTATCTATTAGAGAAAAAGAAGGTGTCACTGGAGTTGATGTCATCCTTGCCAGTGATGGTAGTATTAACGGTCTACGTGATCATTATGAAAAACTATTCGGTGAAGACAATGTCACCATCGAGGATAAAGACGATGGCTACTATCTTACTGCGACCAAAGGCAACTATTACTATACAACCCTCATTAGCTACGAACCTTATGAGGGACACGCTCACTATGATGGTAAAATTTGTATCACACTCTCGCTTTTACAAAAAGAGTCTGAAACCTCTCAAGTTTCAAGTGATGATTGGCCAACCCATGGTGTTTCAAGTCATCTTTCAAAACTACCTGAGTACACCAATTTAGATGTCACTACTTTTAGTAACGATGAAATCTCAATCTCATGTAACACCAGTGAAGAAACCCTAAGAAGTTATGCCCAAAGCATCATCAAAGATTTTCCACTGAATCAAACATCCATCGATGAAGAGGGTCTCTACAGTATCTCAGGACAAGACAATAATGGTCTCGTATTTAGTGCTCAACACGAAAGTTCAACGAATGAGACTATCATTTTAATTTATTTAGACGCATATTTTGATCCAGACAATCCTAGCGGTAAAAATGAACACGGAGTTCCAAATTGGGTAGATACACCCTAAGGAGATAAAGCTATGAAAAAATTGTTCATCACACTCTTAACATTCGGTATGTTAATAGGCTTTAGTGGATGTAGCACTAAAGAGAAAATCAATAACAAAATAACAGAAGAAATTATCGAAAAATCAACCGGCAATGAAGCAGATATCAAAGGCGACACCATCATTATCAAAAATGAAGATGGAGAGACACTAACCTTTGGTCATGATGAGTGGCCGACGTCTCAACTTGCCAAAAACATTCCTGAATTTAAAGATGGCACAATTAATAGTGTCATGGAAAGTAATGATACTCTAGTTATTACTTTAGAATCGGTTGAGAAAGAAGATGTCCTAAGCTATTGGGAAACCTTAAAAAAAGACTTCCCAAAGGAAGTCTATGAAATGAACTCAGAAGATTTTATTTCCTTTACCGGCACCAATAATCACGACATCACAGTCAGTGTCTCCTATATGGATAATGCACTCAGTATCTCAGTCATCGATCTCAATGAATAATTTATTTGGGTGATAACTCAAGATCTTTAATCTTTTTCAAAAGTATAGATTTTTCCATTCAAATCAACCACATATAATTCTCCTGCTTCATCTTTTCCAAACGAAGCAATATTTATGTTGGTCTCTAGTAATATCGAATTTTGACCTTCCTTCAGTGCCCAGATTGTGCCACTCACAAAATCACCATACACATACGAACCTTTAAGAAACTCAAACTTTTCACCCTCATACACATAACCACCCGTAATTGACTGGCCAACTTGATGAGAATATTCGTAAATTGGTCGTTCAAACGCATCATTAACATCCCCAGAATATGGGATAGTTCCCTCCATCACATTCCAGCCATAGTTTTTACCCATTTCAATTATATTTATTTCTTCGACCTTATTTTGACCCACATCCCCGACATACAAATCTCCTTTTGAATCAAAACTAAATCGCCATGGGTTGCGTAACCCAAGCGCATAAACTTCGTTACCAAAAGGATTATCATCTGGAATCTTAAGTTGATCCTGTGAAACATCAACCCTCAAGATTTTACCCAAGAGACTCTCACTATTTTGGGCATGGTTATGTGGATCACCACTAGAACCACCATCACCACTAGCAATATACAAATAACCATCTGGACCAAAATCCAAATGACCACCATTATGATTTGAATAAGGTTGCTCATAAGTGAGTAAGATGGTTTCTTGACCTTCTACAAAAGCGGAGATGTTCGTTTCAGACTGTGTTGTATAATTGACAAACACCCGTTGGTTATTTAAATAATCCAAATCAAAAGCAAAACCTAATAAACCTTGTTCATTTCCTTTGCTATATACGCGATCACTTATGTCTAAAAACAAGATCGCTTGATTATCTTTAATACTATAAATTTGACCTTTTTGTAAGACTACATAAGCGACTTCTTCTAAAAAGGTAATATAAAGTGGTCGCTCAAATGTTAAACCACCAAAGGCTTCAGTCAATTTTATCGATTGACTCTCTGGTTCTTCTTCAACTTCTAAACGTCCACAGCTGCTCAAGAAGACCATCAAGACCATCACCAATAATCTCTTTTTCATAAGCTACTCCCTTTCTAAGCTTATTATAAAAAAGTCGTTAGGTTGGTGCACTTTTAATGCATTTAAGTCATTGAATCTCGAAATAACTTTTTGACTAATACATGTAATAAAATTATGAATCCTGCACTTAATAAGAGATTGAACTTTTGACAATGTGTATTCAGATGAATTAAAAGCACAAGTCCCGCGACACTAATGACAATCGTAAAAAATAATATTGTTGCTTTTTTAACGGTATCCACCAAATAGAAAAAGCGAAATAAAATAATCGATAAAAATATCAAGAGCACTATGAAAATAAGCACCTTTAACAAGTCAGTGTGACTATATTCAGAAAAAAACAATGTCATCACGACATTAACGAGTAACCCTAAAAGGCTCTGAATAATTAATAAGTATTGTGAAAAACGTTTAGGCATCGCTTTTTAATAAAAATGGCTCTGATTCTTCAAAGCCACTAGTCCATTTCGTCTTGCAACCAAAAATTACCCGCATAATTAATTGCAAATGCATAGATAATCCCAAACACCAAACTATATCTTTCGGCTGCTGTGTTTTCTGTCATAAAAAATATTAAGATGACCCCTAAAATAATAAATAGCGAACCGACCCATAAGACAATGTTTTTCTTTTTGGTATTTACATAAGGCAAGCTCTTAAAAATCATCACCAAAATAAAAGCAATTAATACAAGTGCTAAGGCAATGCTCCCGGAATTATTAGTTTCAGCATCCGCATAAAAAGCCTTCAACAATGAGTTAACTGCCAACACTAGGATGATTTGAACACTATATAATAACGATTTGAAATTCTTTGGCATATATTTCTCCCTCTTTCAAATCCTATTATAACAAAAAGACGGGTCCATTTGAGACCCATCTTTTTAAAATTCTAAAATGATTGTAAACTTAAGCTTGTTTTAGTCTTCCCACTTAAGTGAACGTTCAACAGCTTTTTGCCATTTCTTCATTTGTTCTTCACGTGTTTCATCACTCATATTAGGTGTGAATTCACGATCCATAACGAATGTGTCTGCAAGTTCTTCTTTACTTGCAAAGAAGCCAGTAGCTAAACCAGCAAGCATTGCTGCACCAAGAGCTGTCGTTTCAGTATTCTTAGGACGACGAACGATTGTATTTAGAACGTCAGCTTGGAATTGCATCAAGAAGTTATTCATTGAAGCACCACCATCAACTTGGAGCGCGGCTAATTTAACACCAGAGTCTTTTTCCATAGCAGATAAAATATCAGCTGTTTGGAAAGCAATTGACTCAAGAGCAGCACGAATGATG
>JAAZEF010000039.1 GCA_012512455.1 Erysipelothrix sp. | reverse complement strand
AGGAAGTCTTAATCTGTGTCAATTTGAAACCTATTAAACTTCGTGGTGAAATGAGTCATGGTATGATCTTAAGTGCCTTTGATGATGATAAATACCAAGTTGTTGAAATCCCTAATGTTGAGGATGGCTCAGAGATCAGTTAATAACTCAAAGACATGTCATTGTGACATGTCTTTTTCAGACTGTAGACAAACCCCCTAGTTTTGAAAAAAGCGTAGCGGGGTTTTCTTTTCTGTTTTATATATTTGAATTCTCAGCGATTATTAAATAATTTACACTAAAAACAAAGGAGTATTCGTAGTCTTTCCTTTGTTTTTTTGCTTATTTTGGTTCTTTGTTGTTTTAAGTGCGATGTTTTTCATATTCTGAGCAGCACAAATTAACCAGGTATTGTGCTGGTTGCGTTTTAATCCTCTAATCATCGCGTATCGATAACCATGGTTTTGTTTACTATCTGCGAAACTGCGTTCAACAGTTTCTTTACGCCTTGCATAAATTTCTTTTCCTTCTTTACTCAGGCGTATTTGATTAAATTGTTCAGTCCATGCTTCTTTGATATGTCTTCTTAATTCGATATCTTTTTCTAAGTTGGTATATTTTTTATAACCGTTTCGATCTATGAGTCCAGTGTATTGAATAACTTCCCCTGTTTTCTTATGAATGTATCTATCATTTTCTAAATCATATTTAAATTCTTTTTTGAATAATCTAGACTCTTTAGTTCCAAACCTTCTATATCCTATGACACCCTTAATCTCTTCATCTATTAAATATTTCTTGATATCCAAACTTTGATATCCCGAATCTAGACCAACTGCTTTAATAGTAAAGTCGAATTTATCCTTAATATATTCTATGCGCTCTATAAAAGGCTGGCTGTCATGGACATTTCCTTTGGTGATATGACAGTCAACAATGATATTACACTTGTCATCAACTGTACGATGATCAAGATACATATAGCCTTTCTCTTTTAAGTTCCTGTGGTAATATCCGCTCTCGGGGTCTGTTGGACTTTGTTTAATTGTTTTAGTTTCAACTTCATCTTTATATTCAAATGGCTTTCGACCATTTTTGAGACGCTCTTCATTAATTTCTTTCTCAAGCCATTTTCTTCTCTTTTTAATACTTTCAACAATCACTTCGTTATGTTTATTCTTATTCGCATTGGCTTTCTTATGGGTTGAATCTGTATAAAATACTTCTCCACCTACAAGTCCATAATCGATGGCTTGATTGACAATGTTCAAAAAGATATTCTCGAAGACATCAGTCTCTTTAAAGCGTCGTTCATAGTTTTTACTAAAAGTCGAAAAGTGAGGAGTCCCTTCACCAAATGGAATTCCTAAAAACCAACGGTACTCCGCGTCAACTTTTATCTTCTCACAGGTTTTACGCATTGATTTAATCCCATCAAGAGTTTGTATGAATACAAGCTTAAATAATACGACTGGATCGATACTTGGGCGACCAATGTTTTCACTGTAGTAATCTTTGACTTCATCATAAATAAAAGTGAAATCTATCATGCGATCTATTTTTCTAAATAGACTTTCTTTTGGAACCATAGATTCCATTGTCATGAATATCATTTCACTTTGTTTATATTCGTTTATTGTTATCATAGTATCACCTCTAGACGACTTTATTATATCATTTTAAACATAATAAAGGACGAGTAAATTGTCTAGAAGTGCTCGTCCTTTCATATTTTAACATAGTTTATTCTATAAAACTATACTTTTCTGTCTCTATGACTTTGTCAACAGTCTGAAGAACTCAAATTCATGAGTTCTTCTTCAATTATCCTTTGGCTGCATCAATGAAGCGTTTTGCCCGATCGTAATCAACTTCATTGTAGAGATAGCCTTCTTTTTTAATATTAGTTCCGATAATTACTCCATCTGCATATTCAAGTAGTTCTTTGATATTATCTGGGTTACCCCCACTACCTAAAATAAGTGGATATTCAGGGAATGTTTTCTTCACATCAGCTAATGTCGATGCTTCTGGAGGTAGACCTGCCCGTGGTCCTCCAATAAGCATACCATTGATTGGTAATGCCGCAAATCCACTACTGACTTGATCATTTAATTCTCTTGTATCGAGACTTACGCCGGCGTGTGCTTCGAAATATGTGTATACATTGACATCGTGTGCACCGATTTGTGAACGATATCTAAAGATTTCTGCTGGTGAAAAGGATTGTGGACCAAAGGTTCCTTCATATGAGTTGCTGACATAAGTTCTAACAAACTTAGCACCAATGGCATTAGCGACCGCAATGGTAGCTTTAGGGTCAATTAGGACTCCACAGCCATAAGGAATTGTAAGTGTAGGTATGACAGCAGAAGCAATTCTGACATAGGTCGCAATGACTTCTGGACCTACTTCAGTTAGATAGGGTCTGTCACCTTCATTGGCAAACACTACCGCATCATAACCTAATTCCATAAGAATTTTAGCTTCTCGTTTTGCTCTTTCGATTTGGTCTTCAATACTAACTGAAGGATCATAGTAAGGTGTTCCTGGCATTGCCATTAAGTGGATGCACCCTATGATTGGTTTATCTGTTTTAAATATTTCTTGATGTTTTTCTAATAATGTCATGAATTACCTCTTTCTAATTAGAGAATGCCTACTAAACTTAAGACAGTTGCCGCCACAAAGATTAATAGAATTACAGTGTTTGTCTTCAAGCCTTTTTTGATTGTCCAATATACACCGAAGAAGGCTACCACATTTAGAAATTTAGGTAAAATTGAATCTAACATCGGTTGAACTTCTGTCACTACTTCTCCTATTTGGAAAGATAGTGGTGTCACAATATTTAAGTTACTGGCAACTAATGCTCCTAAGACCATCATTCCTACTGCACCAAGAGCCTGAGTTACAGTTTTAACACGACTTCCTTGTAACAATTGAACGACAGAGTTTTTACCTAGTTTATAACCAGTATTGAACATTGCTTTAGATACTATTAAAGCATAAGCACTGAACACTAAGACAAAGATAATGACCCCAATTGGGTTGCCTTGTAAAGCAAAGTCTACTGCGATAGCTAATAAGATAACTTTAACTAAAGCTTGTGTAACTGAGTCACCAATTCCAGCCATAGGTCCCATCAGTGCTGTTTTTAGACCACTGATACCTTCGACGTCGACTTCTTCACCGTTCGCTTTACTTTCTTCTAGTGAAGCTACGATTCCAGTAATAATTGAACCCCAAGTATTTTCTGTGTTATAGAAATTAAGGTGACGAGTTAGACCATCAGATAATGCCTCTTGATCATCCGCATATAATTCCTCAAAGACATAACTCATGGAGTGGGTAAATCCTAAGCCCATCATTCTTTCATAGTTGTAACAGATTTGGCCAAAGCTTATCCAGCTGAACCATGTTTTATTTAAAGTTGATTTACTAAGTGTGCGTTTCTTTGTTTCACTCATGATTTATTCCTCCACCTTTCTAGATGTATAAATCCAGTGTAATAGACCTAAAGCGACTCCGATTAAGGAAATAGCCATCATATTTAGACCTAAATAAGCTGCGAGTGTAAAACCAATAATAAGGAATGGAAGTAACTCTTTTGAATACATTTGTTGGAAAAGCAATGCCAGACCTAAAGCAGGTAGTAATTTTCCAGCTAAGACAAGCGCATTTGTCACTTGTACAGGGACTGCTGCTAAGAATCCTTCTAATGCTGATACCCCAAAGTAAACAGCTAAGAATGAAGGTACTGCTAAGAGTAGAAATGGAATAATTTGGGATGCAAAGACGTTCATAATACGGACCCCTTTATAATTGCCTTCTTGTGCATATTTGTCTGCTCTGTGTACCCAAATTGAGTTAAGTGACATTTTAGCATTTTGAGCAATCATACCTAAAGTCCCTAAAGGTACTGCGATTGTAAGTCCCATTTCTGGTGGTTGGTTGGCTAACATTGTCATTGCGACACCTAGATAGCCCGCTACTGACAAGTCGTTTGGTACAGCGCCTCCTACTGCCACAAGACCCATGTAGACCATCATAATGTTGGCTCCTACTGCGAGTCCATATGGTAAATCACCGAATAATAGCCCGTAAACAAATCCAGCGACAATAGGTGCTCCGAAGTGTAGCGACCATCTTAACCACATTGGGCAAGCCGCTGACACAAACCAGGTTAGTAATCCTACTAATAATGCTGTAAAAAATAAATCCATAGTGTTCCCCTTTCTGTACTAAAGTACATTTTTTACGTCAATTTTTGGTTCTGAATATAACATTTGAAGATATACTTCACAACCGGTGTTAACAATTTTTTGTATCGTCTCAATTTCATCTGGCGACACACTTACATTTTTTGAAATACTCTTACGTGATGGTTTTGCTCCTAAGTTACCTAAATTTAGTGACTCAAGCACAAATCCAGCTTCAATCAATTCCAGTGGATACTGAACAGATTTGAATAAAAGAAGTATGTTTTCTTTACTTTCTTCTTTTAATTTTGTGACTGCTTCCTCTACCTTTAACACTTCAAACTTCAGACCTGCTGGAGCCGACAGAGTTAATACTTGGTAAATGAACGGGTCATTGGCAATGTTATCATCAATAATATAGATGACATTCACCTGTAGCTGCTTAGTCCATGACGTAATAATTTGTCCATGAACCAAACGCTCATCAACACGTGCTAATACAACTGGCATTAAAAATCCTCCTTTACTATTTTTTTGATTCCTTCGATACCCGTTTGATGAGCAATAGAAAGCGCATCTTCAAAATCTATATTCTCGCGTTGTAATAAAACCTCAATAATCATAGGAAGATTCATCCCAGTTATAATGGCAGCTCTTTGATTTAAATCATTGAGAAGAGTTGATACACTCATCAATGGACTTCCTCCTAATAGATCTGCGAAAATAATTACATCTTTTTCTATCGATTTTAAATACGTTTCAATTTGCTCTTTATAATCGTCAATGTTTTGTGACGATTGTAATCCGAAGGTTTTTACATTACCTACATCTCCAGCAATCATTTGTATCGTATTTAGTAATTCCTCAGCTAAATTGCCATGAGAAACTAATATACATTCAAACATTTTTTCTCCTCCTGCCATTCACTGACTATAATTTACTCGCTTCTGAAAACGCTGTCAAAAATACCCAAAGATTACACACTAAAATTGTGTATCCTCTTAAAACTGATAAATTCTCGATAATAAGAAGCATAAACGGACTATTTATTTACACTTAAAACTGTTTTTTTACACATTATTAAACAATTTTGTTCAATTTTATTATAGTGTGTTAAAATATCAATAATGTATTACACACAAAGAGAGGTTATAAGATGAAACAAATTGATCAAATATATCACCATGTAAACCAAATGACAGCACAACAGCTAAGCGACAATCCTTTAGAACAACTCAGTGAACTGGGAAGTAATGCTCTTGATGTTGCTATTGATTTAGCACTTAATAGAGCTAATGTTTCAAAGGAACTAAATAAGTTATGGCGTGAGGGTCGTCTTTTCAAAATTGATGGAAGACCTACCTATTTTGTACCATATGAAGCGATCAAGCAAACTTATCCTGATTTATTTTTCGCAAGCTATTACAGTAGCTTTGATGATTTATTGAACTCACTTAATCACTTTAATGT
>JAAZEF010000038.1 GCA_012512455.1 Erysipelothrix sp. | reverse complement strand
ACGATTTATACATGGCGTGGTGCTGATGTTAATATCATTTTGGATTTTGAGAAACGATATAAGAATTGTGAGACCATTGTCTTAAATGAAAATTATCGCTCCACAACCCCTATCTTAAAAGGGGCCAATGCGGTGATTAAAAATAATCAATATCGTTTAGAAAAAGAACTCTTTACCAATCGAGAATCAGAAAATCTCATTTATCACATGACACTCCATAGTGGGGACGAAGAAGCCTCATGGGTTGCCAATAAGATAACTGAATTAAAAATGGAAAACTATGACTATAAAGACATGGCTATTTTATATCGTTCTAACTACTTGTCACGAAATGTTGAGAAGAAGCTTTATCATAATGGTATCCCCAATATCATCGTTAGTGGAATGCGCTTCTATGATAGAAAAGAAGTAAAAGATGTTTTATCTTACTTAAGAATGTGTCTCAATCAAGATGATTTATCATTTATGAGAACAGTCAATCAACCACGACGAGGAATTGGTGATATGTCTCTAGATAAGATTAGAGTCAAGGCTATTGAGATGGAATCTACAATGTATCTGGCGGCCAAAGAAGACCCATCATTATTGAGTGGTAAAGCGAAAGCTGGATTGATGGAATATTTACATATTATTGAGACTATTGAAGAATTAGCTCATGAACTTCCTTTAGATATTCTTATTACTAAAATATTGGATGAGTCAGGTTTAGAGGCAAGTTATAAGGAATTAAAAGATCAAGATCGTATTGAAAATATGAAAGAACTTATTAATGATGCTCAAAGCTTTATGATTCAATTTCCAGAAGGAGATATACAAGACTATTTAGAGATGGTTGCTTTGTATGGTGATGTGGATGAAGAGAGTGGTAATGCGGTGAAGTTGATGACAATACACTCTGCTAAAGGATTAGAATTCCCTGTTGTATTTGTGATAGGGTTATCGGAAGGAACTTTCCCAAATGAGAGAGTTTTATCTGAGGGCAAACAAGGCCTAGAAGAAGAAAGACGTCTTGCTTATGTCGCATTTACTCGAGCCAAAGATCGCTTATTTTTAACTGAGAATAGAGGCTATTCCTTTGTATCCAATAGTAATAGTCGACCTTCTCGTTTTATCAATGAAATCGATGATGATGTGATTGAACACCACCAATTAGGCACTTATGGTGAGATGATTGAAAAACCCTCTAAGGAAGATATCAATGATAAACTTAAGGGTGTAAGTAGTAAGCGTCAACAGTATAAAAAGAATGAAATGATTATGCATACAACGTATGGTGAAGGTCTAATTATTAGTATTAAAGATGGCATTGCTCAAATAGCATTTAACTCACCGATTGGTATCAAAAACGTGATGTTAAATCATCCAGCGGTTAGTAAAATAAAAAAGGATAAGGAGCGACAATTCGATGCGTGATAGAATACTTGAGTTAAGAAAATTGATCAACGATGCCAACTATCAATATCATGTCTTAGATGCTCCTGTAGTGAGTGATGAACAATATGATTTATGGTATCAAGAATTAGTTCAACTTGAACTTCAATATCCACAATATGATGATCCAACATCACCGACCCACAAAGTAGGATCGGTTGTGTTAGATAAATTTGTAAAAGTTGCCCATGAGACACCATTGTTTTCATTAGGTAATGCTTTTAATGCATCTGATTTATATGATTTTGATCGACGTATCCAATCTGAAGTCGGAACGAGCGATTATGTGGTAGAACTCAAAATTGATGGACTCGCAATTGCCTTAACATACGAAAATGGAAGATTTTTAAGAGCCCTAACTCGTGGTGATGGTTCTGTAGGTGAAGATGTGAGTGAGAACGTGAAAACCATTCGTTCACTTCCACTTCAATTGAGTGAAGATGTTTCACTTCAATTACGTGGTGAAGTATTCATGCCTAAAAAAGAGTTTGACAAATTAAATGAACAACGACAACAAAACAATGAACCATTATTTGCGAATCCACGAAATAGTGCGGCAGGTTCTATTCGTCAATTAGATAGTAAGATTGCGGCAGCACGTAACTTGGATGCCTTTTGGTACACCTTAGTTGACCCATTATCCTTTGGTTGTGAGAGTCAAAGTGAAGCCCTCCAGAAGTTAAAACAATGGGGATTTAAGACAAGCCCTTATTTATTTACTTGTCAGAGTATGGATGAAGTTGTTGAGTTAATTGAGACCATTGGTCAACAAAAAGATGACTATAACTTTGAGATTGATGGGTTAGTAATTAAAGTGAATTCATTTGCGAAACAAAATCAATTGGGATATACACAAAGGGTTCCTCGTTTTGCGATAGCATATAAATTTCCAGCAGAATTAGCTCAAACAGTAGTTAATGATATTTTTATTACGGTTGGGAGAACGGGTCGAATTACACCTAATGCGGTCTTGGAACCTGTATTCTTAGGGGGTTCTACCATTTCAGCTGCAACATTACACAATAAAGACTATATTGAAAATAAAGATATTAGAATTAATGATCGAGTCATGATTCGTAAGGCTGGAGAGATTATTCCAGAAGTTGTCGAAAGTCTTGTAACTTATCGAGAACAATCCTCTGTACCCTATGCTTTTCCGACAACTTGTCCACATTGTGAAAGTGAGTTAGTTCGTTTCGAAGATGAGGTCGATTACTATTGTATCAATGTGGAGTGTCCAGCAAGAATTGTAGAGTCAATTGCTCATTTTGCGAGTCGTCAAGCAATGAATATTGAGGGCTTGGGTATTAAGCGTGTCATGTTATTACATGAACATGGTTTGTTAAATAAAGTGGAGGATATTTACTTTTTAAGAGATCATGTGGAAGTCATGAAGACTTTAGATAAATTTGGAGATAAGTCCATTGAGAAATTATTGAGTGCAATTGAAGATTCAAAATCTAATCAACTATCACAAGTGCTCTTTGGCTTAGGAATTCGACATGTGGGCGAAAAGTCTGCGCGTAGTTTGGCACAACATTTTAGTGATATAAATTCTTTAATGAAGGCAAGTAAAGAGGAACTGTTAACAATTGATGATGTGGGAGAAATGATAGCCAGTTCGATCGTTACCTATTTTGAGAATGAAGCTCATCAACAACTTATTAATACGTTAGAACAAGTAGGTGTTAATTTAACTCAGAAACAACAAATTTTAACAAGCTCTTCATTAACCAATAAAACAGTTGTCTTAACAGGAACTTTGGAGTCATTGACTAGAAAAGAAGCGACTGAATACTTAGAGTCTATGCAGGCAAAGGTTACTTCTTCGGTGACTAGTAATACTGATTTAGTGATTGCTGGTTTGAAGGCAGGTTCTAAATTGAATAAAGCTTTAGAGTTAGGAATAGAAGTATGGGATGAAGCTCGTTTATTAAGGGAGATGACATCATGAAGAAAGTTTTAAGTATCTTATTGTGTGTATTATTATTAGTTAGTTGTACTAATTCTACTGATTCTAATCAAAATAATTCTAATGATGAAAATGATGATCCTAAATTAGTATTAGATGTTGACTTAAAGGGTGATTTATATCAAGTATTAATTCCTTTTACGCAGTCTAAACTTAGAAATTACCACAGTACAATGACTCGCCAAGATCGTATTGAGTTGTCTATGCGACTTCAGGAAATGAGTTCTAATTACTTTAGTCAAGAACAATATTATGTGAGCGAAGGCACTGTGGTTGATAACAATTTACACAATCGTTTAATTAAATATGAAACAATCTATGATGAGGGACTTAATCCTAGAGCTGATCAAGAATTTGAAACTACTTCGGTAAATCGGACTGTTGTTGGTCCTGTCATTGTGACGGATATCATTGAATTAGATTTCTATGAGTCACAGTCTGAGGATGCTCCTATTGAAGGTATAGCTTTGGCGATTACACTCAATAAATTCTCTACTTTAGAAGATGGTACGGTGGTTGAATTGAGTGAAGAGACGATGGTAGATTGGGGAGAATCTTCTGCTAGAAAATTAGTTTCAATTATTCGTTCACTATCGGGAATGACTAATGTTCCTATCTTTGTGGCTTTGTATTCTTTGGAGAGACAAGATTCTACTTTGCCTGGTGGTTATGTATCTTCTGCTTTCTTTGAGGGTCGTTCGGGACAATTCACTCGTAATAAAGAGCAGTGGCTATTGTTTCCTTCTGATGCGGCGACGAATAGAGTGAATCAGTTGGCTGTTGAATTTGACTTATATCGACAATCGTTGAGTAGCTTGATTGCGGCAGAGACCACGGGAGTCATAGCTTCGGGTCGTTTAATTAATGGTACTGTTGATTATTTGAAGATTGAAATAAATACAGCGGGTCGTACCTTCTTAGAGTTACAGGCATTGACCCAATATGCGGCGAATTTATTAGATCGCTTTAGTAATTTTGATATTGATATTACAGTGCAGATAAAGGTAGTTGATGAAGTTGTGTCTATTATTTCTTTGGAGAATGATTCACAAGAGGCGACTATAGTATATTTTTAGGAGGAAGTCATGGAAACTATTAATAAAGAAATGGTCAAAAAATTGACTCAAACATTGATGATTGAAATGAGTGATGATGAGATTAATGACAGCTTAGATGAACTGAGTGTCTTAGTGAATCAAATCAATAAATTGAAATCTATCGATACAACAAATATTGAACCGATGGTGTATCCTTTTGAGACACCGACAACTTATATGAGAAATGATGAAGAGACTAACATCTTAAGTCAACAAGAAATACTTAAGAATGCGCCAAGTACTTATCAACATTATTTTAAGGTTGCTAAGGTGGTGGGTGATCATGATTAAAAAGCGTATATTAGAACAAGTTGAACAACTTAAAGCTAGTCAACCTTATTTAAATGGATTGGTGACTCTAATTGATCCTAGCGAACAATTAAATGAGTTATTAGATAAAGACACAACACTTCCTTTATATGGCCAAGGTGTAATTCTAAAGGATAATGTGTCTACTAAGGATATATTAACGAGCGCATCTTCTAGGATACTGGAAAATTATGTGCCAGTCTTTGATGCGACGATTGTTAAGAAATTAAAAGATGCGGGTGCGATTATTTTAGGTAAGAGCACGATGGATGAATTAGCAATGGGTGGTACAGGATTGACTCCTGCGAGTGGTCCTACACATAATCCGTATGATATAGATAGAATATCTGGTGGCTCAAGTTCTGGCTCTGCTGCGATTGCGGGTGCTAATTTAGTGGACTTTGCGATTGGTAGTGATACGGGAGATTCAGTTCGTAAGCCTGCTGCTTATTGTGGTGTTGTTGGAGTGAAACCGACCTATGGTCGTATTTCTCGTTATGGAGTAATTCCTTATGCTTCGAGTTTAGATCATGTGGGTTACTTTACTCAAGATGTAATGCAATCCGCAAAACTATTAGAAATCTTAGCAGGTCGTGATGATTTAGATGTGACTTCAGCTAATGAAAGTGTTGATAACTATTCTTCAATTGAAGGAAATCTAAAGAATAAGAGAATTGGAATCTTGATGAATGTCATGGATACCATTGATGATTCATTAAAAGCTCCTTTTAATGATTTAATTGAGAAGATGAAACATGATGGTGTTGAAATAGTTGAGAAACGAATGAATCAAGAATTATTGGATACACTGTTTGCGACATATTATGTAATCGCAAATTGTGAAGCAACCGCGAATCATGCGAGTTTGGATGGCATTCGTTATGGAGTTCGCCACGAGGGTAAGACTTTGAGTGAGACGATGAAGTTGAGTCGTGAACATGGTTTTGGATCGTTAGTTAAGCGTCGTTTTGTTGTGGGTGCCTATGGTCTAGAGGATGATAATCAACAAGAAGTATTTCGTAAGGCACAAAGAGTTCGTCGCTTAATAGTTGAAGATTTAAAAGAAACTTTGAAGGATATTGATGCTTTGATGGTTTTGGCGGCACCTGATGTTGCGCCTAAATTTGAGGATGTTAAGAAGCGTAATTACTCGATTGTGGCCGATAATCATATGGTGTTGTGTAACTTCTCAGGTTATCCGAGTATGACTGTTCCGTTTGCTTTTGTGGATGGAATGCCGATTGGTGTGAATCTAACATCGTTAGCTTTTGAGGAAAAATTAATGTTTGATATCGCATTGGGAATTGAAAAGTTAGTTGAATTCAATGAATTAAGGAAGGAGCGTTTACCACAATGGCTTATGAAGTAACTATTGGAATTGAGATACACTGTGAATTAAAGACGAAGACTAAAATGTTTTCTAGTGCGCCTGTTCAATTTGATGCGGTGGCTAATACAGCGGTGAATGAAATCGACCTTGCTTTTCCTGGGACACTACCTTCTTTGAATCAAAAGGCTGTTGAATATTCTTTAATGGTGTGTGGTGCGTTGGGCATGGAGATTGATCCTTTACTTAAATTTGATCGTAAAAATTACTTCTATTCTGACTTACCTAAAGGTTATCAAATTACTCAGGATCAACATCCCGTGGGTAAGAAGGGTAAGTTGGTCATTGAGACAGACAAGGGTGAGAAGACCATTGGTATTACCCGTCTTCATATGGAAGAGGATACTGCGAAACAAACACACTATGATGATATGACAATTATTGATTTTAATAGAGCGGGTGTTCCGTTAATTGAGATTGTTTCTGAGCCTGAGATGAAATCAGCTTTGGAGGCAACAGCTTATGTGAATGCTTTGCGTCAATTATTATTGTTTTTAGATGTATCTGATGTGAAAATGGAAGATGGTCAGTTTCGTTGTGATGTGAATGTCTCCTTAGCTCCACAGGGTTCTAAGCAATTAGGGACAAAGGTTGAGATTAAAAACTTAAATTCTATTAATAATGTATATCGTGGTATTGAATCTGAAATAGAAAGACAGACTAAAGTACTTGATGCTGGTCAGGAAGTGTTTCAGGCGACTTATCGTTTTGATGAAGAATTAAAGAAGACAGTGTTAATGCGTAGGAAAGAAGGGGCAGTGGATTATCGCTATTTCCCTGAGCCTAATCTTGTTCCGATTGCGATAGATGAAGAATGGATAAATAATATTGTGTCTGATTTACCTGAATTACCTCATGAGCGTACTAAACGTTATCGTGAATTGGGTTTACCTGACAATCAAGTGGAAGTCTTAGTTGGACATCGTGAGATGTCAGAGTACTATGATGAAGTTATTTCTTATGGTTCAGATGTTTTATTGAGTGCTAATTATTGTCTTAATGAGGCACTTGGACTTGTTGATAGAAATTTCTCAGAGTGGATTAGTGCGAAGTATTTTGCGGAGATGATTAAATTACTTTCTGATAAGACTATTTCGTCTAAACAAGCGAAAGTAATGTTGGAAGAGTTGCCTAAGGGTAAAGATCCTAAGACTATCATGAAGGAAAAGAACATGGTTCAAATCAATGATGAATCACTTATTAGTGATTGGATTAATGATGTCTTACAGAATAATCCACAAGTAATTGAGGATTATAAGGCTGGTAAGGATAATTCACTGAAATTTGTCATGGGCCAAGTGATGAAGTTGTCGAAGGGTCAGGCAAATCCTGCTTTAGCGAATAAGCTAGTTAAGAACATCCTTGATACTTACTAGGTGATTATTGTAGAATAGGTTGAGGAGTGATGAAATCATGACTGAAAACAAAAAACAAACTAAAAAACAAAAACCAAAAAAAGTGGGTACTAGTAGGTATTCACTACTTATTATCGCGGTAATGGTTGTCTTATTGGCAATTCCTTCTTATATCGTTGGTAATATTTTATATAACGCTTATATTCGTCAGGGTGAACCAATTGTTGGTAATCGTTTTGAACATGATTTAAGTCCTGCTATTAATAACACTCAAGTGAGTACCATTGAGAGTGAATTACAGGGCTATGAAGAAGTGGAAAGAGCGACTGTTAATGTACAAACGAGTACATTTAAAGTATTTCTTGATGTTAATGAGAGTGTTTTAGAAGAAAATTATGAATCAATTGCTAATAGAGCTTATGAGACAGTATTGAAAACTTTATCTGTTGATACTTATTTTACAGCTAAGAGTGGTCAACATATGTATGATTTAGAGATTTCAGTGTTTAACCAAGTGGAGCGTATGGATGATGAGAGTTTCATTTATTTTCATTTGACTAAGAACTCTACAATGGAGATTCCTAATATTCAACAAGTTTCTGTGGCGAAGAATCAGGAAGTCGCAGATCGCTTGCGTACTGAACAATCCTTGCGTGATTTAGGTGAGAGTGTTGAAGAACCTGAGCCTGATGTTGATGTTGAGGAAAATGAACCTGTTGAAACTCCATAATGAAACTACATGATCGTTTTATTGTTGTTGGACAAGATTTAACACATCTTGGTTATGCTGTTGTGAAGATTAATAATTTTTCTATTTTTGTTAAGGACTTGTTGATTGATGAAGAGGCAGAGATAGAGATTACTCAATTGAATCCACGTTTTGGCTTTGGTAAAGTCATTCAAAGACTAAGTGATTCACCAGATAGAACAAATCCGATTTGTCCTTTGTTTTTAGAGTGTGGTGGTTGTCAGCTAATGCACTTATCACCTAGTGCTCAAAACACGTATAAATATAACTTAGTTAAAGACGCATTGCTTCGTAATGGTGGTATTGACGTTGATGTCAAGCCACTACTAGCAATGGAAAATCCTTTATATTATCGTAATAAGGTAGTGATACCTGTTAAACACCAGCCTTTTGAGTCTGGTTTTTTTCGTGAGAATTCACATACTATTGTGGATATGGACCATTGTTATTT
>JAAZEF010000037.1 GCA_012512455.1 Erysipelothrix sp. | reverse complement strand
TTTATCTAAGCGAGTGATTATAAAACTACTCTCGCTATCAAAAAGTTCCAAGCGTCGCCGGCTATTGTAAATTCCATGAGTACTTGGTTTCTTAGTCACATTGATTTCCTCATCGCTAATACCTGGTCCATCATCGCTGGCACTAATATGGATTTTGTTATTCACTTCGCTAAATTTAATTAATAAATTTAGAGGCTTTTGAGATTTAAAACTATATTTAATCGCATTTTCAATAAGTGGTTGTATAAGTAGTTTAGGAATTAAAACGTCACTGTTTTCTAACTCATTAACGATTGAATAATTAAAACGATCACCATGTCTTACCTTATGAATCTTAAGATAGTACTGAATATATTCAATATCATTATTTAGCGTAACTACCGTTTGTTCCTCCAAGCTATATCTCAACACTTTAGTAAGCCATTGCATTAAACCTGATGATAATTCAACATCATAGTACATTGTGGAACGAATTGTTTCTAACGTATTATAGATAAAGTGTGGATTAAATGTCGCAATTAATTGTTTAAGTTCAAATTGGTGAGCAATCTTAATTAAATCCAGATTATCACGGTGTGATTCATTGAGAGTTTCTATCAGTTCATCAATCTGACTTGCGATAGTTTCAATTTCGTCATCACTCTCTATATCTAAACGTTGTCTATTACCTTGACCTAGTTCTTTCATTTTATAAGCTAATTCATTAACCGATTCACTACTAATGGAAACGACGCGTCTGGAGATAAAGAAAAAAGATATCAAAAGAATTAGTCCAACTATAAGAATTAATCCTGTGACACTCAATAAAGGGATTGTCAGATTGCCTTGCTTTAGAAAAGAAAAAACAACGATATGATCATTATAATTATCATTAGTAGATACATATTGGTCACCATCTATCACAGAACTTGAATCTAATAATCTGTTATCGATCTTGTCGAGGTAGCCTTCAATAAATTGACTGTCTGAAATAGAAAAAGTAGTAAAATTATTAGATGTAACTGCGTAGTTGGCCGGTGTTAGACCAACCCCTGATGAAAAACTACTATTAGGACTTAAAAAGACAACTTTACCATTCTCTAATTCATATATAGTAACTAAATAAGACAAACTGTTTGAAATCCTTAAAATCTTTAACTCTTCTAACTCTTTGTCTAACATCATAGACAAAACATAGCTATTACCAACCGAAGAATTGGAGGAGGTTGATAACATCATAGTATTACTATTATCATAAATTATCATTTCAATAGGCGTTGATGAAGTATGACTTATATTATTAAACTCAAACAGTAATTGTTGCAATGACCTACTTCCTTCGATAAAAAGATTTAATGTTTCATTTAAACCTTTATTGTCATACAATTCATTAAACTCTAATTTCATATTATCTAGACTCTCAGAAACCACTACGCTTGTATTATCTAAATTCAGATGTCTACTAAATGAAATATAGGCCCAAAACAGCAAGTTAAAAATTAAGATCACCACTGCGACAATTAATAGGGTAAATCTTATATACTGTTTTTGAGTATTCTTTTGAAACTTACTTATTTGTTGCTTGCTCATAGCATTATTATAACTTACATTGGTCTTTTATTACATTGTAAAATCTATATTGATTATACTTCTATAATAAGTAATTCAACATCGCCCGAAACATAATATCTTGTGTTTGATTCTACAAACAATCCATTTCCTGCACTAATTTTATAATCGTTATTACCATCACTTAAAGTGCCTTCTCCTTTTATTACCAAAAGTCCTTGAAAGCTTTCAGAAGTAGCTTTCATTTCTTTATACTCTAAAATACGATAATATGTTGTTTTAAAAAACTCGTTATCTACAAGTCCAATTTTATCTTGTCTCCAATCAAATATCCTATCCGTAATAATAGGACTCAAATCGGAAACATCTGTAGCTTTGTCTATATGTAGCTCTCGATGATTACCTTCAGCATCTTTACGATCAAAGTCATAAATGCGATAAGTACTGTTTGAACTTTGTTGGACCTCAGCAATTACATTTCCTTTGCCCAAAGCATGAATAGTTCCAGCCGGAATATTAAAGAAATCATACGGTTTTGTTTCGACAGCATTTAGTTTTTCTACTATTATCGAATTATCAATTGCCTGTCTGAACTCACCCTTAGTCATTGCTTCTTTAACACCATGATAAATAAGTGCACCTGGTTCTGCTTCTAAGACTAACCACATTTCATTTTTACCATATTCATTTTCAACCCTTAAACCATATTTATCATCTGGATGGACTTGAATAGATAAGTCTTTATTAGCATCAAGTAACTTAACAAGAATTGGAAATTGCTCAAACTTCATTCCGCGAGTTCCTAAAATTTCTCTACCTTTGCTCTCAATATATTCAGATAGTGTCTTACCTTGGTATTCGCCCTTTTCTATCAATGAGGGTCCATCAGGATGACAACTGATAGCCCACATCTCTGCTACGATACCATCAGATTTCGCACCATATCTTTCTTTTAACTTATTTCCACCCCATAGATAATCTTTAATTGCGGGTGTTAATTTTATGACTGACATCCTTATTCCCCTTTTTAATTTGTTTAAATGAAAACCTCTTCTTCAATTTTTATGAGTTTTCTGTCTTCCTCTGATTTCGGCTCTAATAAATTGAATCTTATTACTAGAACAATCATCACTTATTAATTGCACATTCCGATTGATTCATCAAAATTAATTTTAACCTAAAATCGCTAAAGCTAATGCACCCTTAATACCAGATTCATCACCTAGACCTGGAGAAACAATGAAGTCTTCAATCTCTTCTGAAATAATGTGATCTGAATGTATATAACCTGCTAATATCTCTTGTACATATTTATGTATCATAGGGAAAAGATGCTTTTGACTCATCACTCCACCGCCAAGAATAATTTTTTCAGGAGATAAAATCAATATGTATTTTGACAATGCTAGTCCGATATAATAGGCTTCTAAATCCCATGCTGGATGGCCTTTGGGTAAGTCTTTGGAAGATTGTTTCCAGCGACTTTCGATGGCTGGACCAGATGCAAGCCCTTCGAAGCATGTTTTATGATATGAACAATGACCTTCAAAATCATCATCAAAGCGTCTTTGCAAATAAATATGACCCATCTCTGGATGCATCATTCCATGTAGTAAGTTTCCATCAACTACATATCCACCGCCTATACCAGTTCCAATTGTTAAATAAAGTGCACTTTTGACATCTTTAGCACTGCCAAATTGAGCCTCACCTAAAACTGCAGCATTTACATCTGTGTCAAGAAAGATAGGTACAGATAATTTTTCTTTCAGCGCACTAACAATGTCGAAGAATTTCCATTCTTCCTTTGTAGTCATTGTTATGTACCCATAAGTTTTGCTGTCTTTGTCTAAATCTATTGGCCCAAAACATCCTAAGCCTATTGAACTAATATTTTTATTCTTAAAGAACTCATAAATCTTTTCGATGGTTGTATCTGGATGTTCTGTCGGGATGGATGTTTTTTCTAAAATTTCACCATCTTTAGTACCTACCGCAAGCACAAATTTTGTGCCACCTGCTTCTATTGCTCCAAATCTCATAACTGTTCCTCTCTTTTTATAAGTATCATATGATCTATTAAATTTACTTATCTTTTCGCCCTTTTTATTACAAACTTCTTTATCTAAGTGCAAGTTGTCTTCATTAACAAAAATAACTAGGTATTTTCTAAGAATTAGATTATGAAAAAGAAGATATTATTACATCTCCTATTTCATAACCTATT
>JAAZEF010000036.1 GCA_012512455.1 Erysipelothrix sp. | reverse complement strand
GTTCCAAATTATGTAACAGTTCCGAATAAGGTCGTTACGGTAAATGTGGTCGAAGCACCATCTCAACCTACTCCAACCACTCCAACCACTCCAACCACTCCAACCACTCCAACGACTCCGACACCTGAGCCAGAGCCTGAAGATACAAGGTCATCAAACTCTGACTTGAAGAGTTTGAGTGTGTCAGTAGGGGAGTTAGTACCAGGGTTCTCACATGATGTTTATGAGTATCAAGTAGAATTAGAACATGGTGTAGACAGTGTTAGTGTCAGCGCAGAACCGTTTGATGATGCGGGAAGTATCGTCAGTGGAACAGGTAGTCACGATCTAGAGATTGGTGAAAACGAGGTCGTAGTCGTGGTCAGAGCTGAAAATGAGACCACAGACAGTTACACGATTGTGTTTGTCGTTGACGAAGAACCATTAACTGTACGAAATTTTAACGGGCAAGAATTGAGTATCGCTCGTGAATTAGAAGACGTTGAATTAGATGGTTTCTCTAAGGAGTCATTAGTAATTGATGGTAAAGAAGAAACGGTGTTTGTAAGAGAGAATATTAATTTATTGTATCTAGTTGATGATGAGGGTGAAGGTGCCTTCTATCAGATTGGCTCCGACAATGAAGTGATCGGTTTATGGGATCCAATTGTCTTTGGTGATTTATTATGGTTACCAGTAGAAATTAGTGAAGAAGAACAGACACGAGAAGGTATGATCTTTGGTACTGTCGAGGTATTAGGTCATCAAGTTTCAGGATGGCGATTTGAAAATGATAAGTTGAGTCATCTACGATTAGTCAAATTGAGTAATCTATCAGATGAAGTTGATTTTTATTTGTACGATGAAGAAAATGAAAGTATTGTCCGATTCGCAGATGCGCAGGTTCATATCGTTGGTGAGAGTCAACCCAAAACGTCATTGTTTAGTAATATTAATCCCGATATCTTATTAGTAGCAGGAGGTCTGGTTCTCATTGCGGGAGTCAGTGCGGGTATCTACTTATTCAAAAAGAACAAATCAAAGAAGCTTTAAATTCTATTTAGAGCTTTTTTTAATCGACAGGGCTAATAGACCAGTAAGTTCCATTATAAAAAAGATAACGATATTGATTTTGAATAATACAGGTAAAACGCATGCCCTGTAAACCATATTTTAATGATGCTCCTTCTTGAATCGCTGTAATGCGATCAATTTTATATTTGGTCTCATCCTCCCAAATGATATAAAGGGGAATGAAACGGCCATCTTTATAATGTTTAACAACAACATCAATATTGTAGTTAAGTGATTTGGTCATTGTTTAATCCCTTCCTTCAAATAACTAATAGGATAAATCACATGTTCACTCTTAGGATAAAAATGAGACAGATGAGAATCCACAGACATAATCGCACGACCAATGCTGTAGGGGCCA
Source organism: Erysipelothrix sp. (assembly GCA_012512455.1). Classification (GTDB taxonomy): domain Bacteria; phylum Bacillota_I; class Bacilli_A; order Erysipelotrichales; family Erysipelotrichaceae; genus JAAZEC01. The sequence continues at coordinate 13,381 of JAAZEF010000036.1, read as the reverse complement.
AAACGTTCACGAATTGATTGTATCGCTTGATCAAGTTTTGCATCCTTAGGATTATTAAGATCACTAAATAAATCAAAAATTTGATAGTCTTTATGTGGCGCTAAATGAAATACTTTAATACCCAGTCCCCGTAAAGGCTTTTTAAAGTCATAATGTTCCTTAATAAGCATTAGTGCCAATTTCGCAATATCATTCGAAGTCTCAATGGTGTAATCAAGCTTTTTTTGTCTAGTAAAAGAATGTAATTCAAAATCACGCAACGAAATCGAAAGACCAGACGCCACAAAACCTTGTTCTCTCAAACGATCCGCAATACTTTCCGACAAACGATACACAATGATTTTAATGTCACTCCAACTCTCTAAATCACGCACAGCCGTAATACTATTACCAATAGATTTCATCACAGGTCCAAAAAGGTCATTAGAAACACTGTCTTGATCGAGTCCATGAGCCAACTGAAACATGAGATGTCCCCATTTTCCAAAACGAACCGTTAAATATTCGCTAGAACATTGGGCCAAATCACCAATCGAATGAACACCCAATTCATACAATTTTTGTGATGTCTTATGACCAATAAAAAGTAATTTATTAACAGGCAAAGGATAGATTGTCTTATGAAGTTGTTGGCGATCAATGATCATAATTTCTTGAACACCCGCTAAATCAGACCCCAGTTTAGAAAATATTTTATTATCACTTAAACCAATCGATACCGTAAGTCCCAGTTCATTATAAATTCTCTTAACGATTTCTTGAGCAATAAGTAAAGGTGATTTAAAGAGTTTGATGCTTTTAGAAACATCAAGCCAAGCCTCATCAATACCAAACGATTCAATCTGATCACTATAATCACGATAGATGTTCTTTACCTTATTAGAAAACTCTAAATACAGCTTAAAACGAGGAGGCACGATAACTAAATCAGGACACTTTTGACGTGCTTGCCACAAAGGCTCACCCGTACTCACACCCGCTTGTTTCGCAAGAGAATTTTTAGTTAAAATAATGCCATGACGACTCTCAACATCGCCACCCACTGCCATCGGAACTTTTCGAAGTTCTGGATTAAACAACATTTCAACCGACGCATAAAAGCAATTTAAGTCACAATGTAATATGGTCTCATTCATGATCTCACCTCACTATTATGATACTTGAAAATAATTCAAGTCGCAACAGATAATTGAAAATAATTCAAGTACAGAGTATAATGAAATAGAAAGTAGGATCTCCATTATGAGCAAATATCAACTATAGAAACAGAGTTAGGATTAGTCAAACAAGAAGATAAACAAAAACACATATATACCGGCCAAGTCAATGGATTTTATACAGTTGTAGAAATTGAAGAAGTGTATGTCATCCGTATTGGCATCATAGCAAATGAAGACAACAAAGAAGCCATAGAAGAAATCAAAGTAGACGCTTTTAGAAATTATGGTGTCGCAATGATAGAAGAAAATAATAGCTTTGTGATAGCCATACAAAAGTTATTACCAAGACGTGTTAAAAAGGCAGAAGAAGAAATGGTAGGCTTGATTCAACAAATTACCACCCAACTTGTTAAAGAAAATATATTAGCTGGTGATTTTTTAAGGGGTCAAATGGATGATAGCATTCATCTTTATCAAGTCAAAGATTCCTATTTTTACCTAAGCAAAGACAGCTATCAACAATTGCTATCAGATTTTAGCTCAACTACTGAGCAAGGCCAAACAAAGACTATTAAGGCAGGTATTGTCCAAGCAACCTTAGGTGCTCTTATCGGAGCAATTATATGGGCACTTATGTTTTATTTAGGCTTTAACGTTTGGTTTTTCTCTATTCTAAGTGCGGTCATGGCACTCCATTTTTATGTTAAAAAAGGAGGTCTATTAAACACTTTAGGCATTATCAGTGTCAGTCTTGTCGTCATAAGTGCCTTAGTAATATCCTTAGGATCAGTCTACAGCATCATTGTCATTCAACAAGATGCACTATCATCATTTACCCAGTCAGAAATATTCACTTCCATGATGTGGTATTTGTTATTAGGTGTCCTAAGTGTTCTGATTTATATTGTGTACTATAGTCTACAAGCTAGTGAGAATCAAAAGAAGTTAAACAGAATAAGAAAGCTATAGAAAGGTGATTGTTATGGACTATCATCATAAATTAAAACAAGCCCGCAAACAAAAGGGACTCTCTCAACAAGAAGTCGCTGATTACTTGGGCTATAAATCATTTACAACCATACAAAAGTGGGAAGATGGGACATCATTACCACCACTTAAAGTCTTTCAAAAACTAGAAAAGTTATACCAGTTAAGTGAAAGAGAAATCGCTCCAACATTAGGGGTCGTCAGAGGCGGAATTCCCTTATTAGCAACCCAGGAAGAAATCGTCAACAATCAATCTCGCTATTTCTATTTACGAGTAGTCGGGGACTCCATGAAAGATGATCGAATACTAGAAGGGGACGAGATATTAGTACGTGCCCAAAACGATATAGAAAACGGACGCATTGGTGTCGTTTTAATAGGGGACGAAGCCACTGTTAAACGTATTTACGCCACACCAGAAGGCTACTTATTGAAGCCAGCCAACCAAGACTACCAAAATCAATTAATCGCCTACAATGATGATGTACGCGTTCTAGGTGAAGTCGTCGAAGTAAGAATAAAGGTGTAATTATGGTCACACTACTCAGAAAGCTCTCAGAGCTCATTACTTTTTTCCATCGCTATCTAGTTCAAATGTTCGATAGTTTAGGCTTTCAATTCACAGACAAAGAACTTCATTTTATCGTCATCGGTATTATCGGTTTTCTAATTTTTATTATTAGCACCCAACTATTCAAGTGGCTAGCAAAATATTCAATTCAATTAGTATCCTTAGTCTTCACAGTTACCGTATTAGTAGTCATTGTCTTTGCGATTGAGATTCAACAAAAGGTCAGTGGAAGCGGAAATATGGAGTTTTTAGATGTTGTCTATGGCCTGTGGGGCTTTGTTTTTATTTTCGGAATATATCTGATTGGCTGGACACTTTACTATTTTATTGGAAAATGGATTCAACAATCCAAACACTAAAAGCAAGAGCACTTTAAAAACGGTATCAGTTCTTGTATAATGAGTAAGTTAGAAAGGGGTCAGATATGTTTTTAAAACGCATAGAAATGCAAGGATTTAAATCTTTCGCGGACCCAATCGTTATTAACTTCGAACACGGTATCACAGGGGTTGTAGGACCCAACGGATGTGGAAAATCAAATATCACCGATGCGGTACGCTGGGTGCTAGGCGAACAATCTGTTAAGTCCATGCGCGGCTCCTCTATGAGTGATATCATTTTTAATGGTACACTCTCTCGTCGCAAAGTAAACACTGCCAGTGTCACCTTAGTATTTGATAACAATGGACAATTATTAAATCACGAATCACAAGAAATAGAAGTAACCCGTCGGATTCATCGTGAAAGTGGTGAAGGTGAATACTATATCAATAAAAAACCCGTACGCCTCAAAGACATTCAAAACTTAACACTCGACTCAGGCATCGGAAAAGACTCACTCTCCATCATTTCACAAGGCACTATCTCTAATTTCGCAGACGCAAAACCCATCGAAAGAAGAGCGCTCTTTGAAGAACAAGCAGGGGTCTCAAAGTATAAGAAAAGAAAAAATGAAGCCCTGGGTAAGTTATCAAGAACAGCCGAAAACATCGAAAGAATGATGGACATTGTCTCTGAAATTGAAAGACAAGTCACTCCTCTTAAAACTGCGAGTGAAAAAGCCAAAATATATCTTGAAAAACAAACTCGCTTAGAAACAATTGAAATATCTGTCTTAGTCTCTGAAATCGATTCTCTCAACGAAGAGCTCAAAGAATTAAAAGGAGTTCTTTTTGACCAGCAAAGTAAAATCGCAAGTTATGAGACCAAATTGAACTTAAATGAACTTCAAATCAGTGAAAGTCGCGACTTAATCAATGATTTAGACCAAAAAATTCAAAGTTCACAAGATGCCATGATGAGTGTAGTCAACGAAATCCAAAAGCTCGAAGGAAGAAAGACGGAACTTGACGAAAAATCAAAGTATATTTTAGAAGTTGGGAATATCGAGGAAAAAAGAGAACAATTATCCAACTTAACCCAACAAGCAAAAATTGAATATGATGACCGTGTAGAACGATATAGCACTCTCAAGAGTGAAGTTGAACTTCTCACCACTCAATCACTACAAAATAATCGTGAAGTTGTAGAAGCTAACCAAAAAAGAGAAGAATTATTAGCTCATTTAAACCAGCTCAACAATCGAAAAAACACCCAACAACAACTCATAGACAGACCCTTCATCACCAATAAAGGAGTCAGCACTATTCTAGAAAACAAGAATGCTCTAGAAGGTATTAAAGATGTTGTTGTCAATTTATTAATTCCATATGAAGGTTATGAATTAGCCATCAGCAATTCATTAGGTGGATCCAGTAATCATATTGTCACGCAATCTGAGCAAGATGCAAAACATGCGATCGCATTTTTAAAACGAAACGCCTCCGGAAGAGCAACCTTCATCCCCCTCAATACTGTCAAGCCTCGCTATTTAGCCTCAGATATCCTCACCATCTGTGAAAACACAGAAGGATACTTAGGTGTCGCCAGTGACTTTGTAGAAAATGAAAGTATCTACGATGTCTTAGCCGACAGTTTATTAGGAAATGTCGTTGTCGCAGATAATATTGAGAATGCTAATATTCTCGCCAGACTCTGTAACTATCGAGTTCAAATCGTAACTTTAGAAGGTGATATCTTCTATCGTGGAGGAACAATTGCCGGTGGTAAGTTTAAGGAAAATAACTCAATACTAGGAGCCAAAAGAGAACTTGAAATTATAGAACAAAGAATGCTAGAAGTCAATGTTGAACTAGATGATATTACAACAAAAGGGCGACTATTAATGGCTCAAAAGAATCAATACGATGAAGAGTTAATGGAAAATAGAATCGGTTTAGCTCAAATTGAACCCATTGTCGATGTCAAAAGAGCCAAATATGAGAAGTTAAAAGCAGATTTAGAGCTCTTAGATCCTCACGATAATGGTCAAGAGAGTAGCTATAAAGATGATTTAATCCATAAGTTAAACGATGCCTACCAACAACGTGATACTATTATTAATTCACTAAAAATTCAAAGAGAATCACGTGTATCACTCAGCAACAAACAACAAGCTTTTCACGCTGAAAGTCAACAATTAAGAAGAGAACTATCGATGTTACAGAGTGCACAATCCGATTTAAAGATACGCAGTGCCAAAATTGAAACGAAATTAGAAAACCATCTAGACCGTTTATCATCAGAATATCAAATGACCTATGAATATGCGATGAAACAAGAAAGAGTCGACAATTTAGAAGACGCCAAAGCAGAAGTAATTACGCTACGTCGTCAAATTCAACGACTAGGTGCCATCAATATGAGTGCACCAGAAGAATACGAAGCCTTATCAGAACGCTATGAGTTTCTCAAGAAACAACTCCAAGACTTAGAAGATGCCAAATCAAATTTATTAGAACTAATTGATGAATTAGACGAAATTATGAAAGTTCAATTCAAAGAAATGTTCGATAAAATTAACAATGAATTTGATGGCGTCTTTAAGGAGCTATTCGGAGGCGGACACGGTCGCTTAGTCCTAGAAGACGAAGAAGACTTATTAAACACAGGTGTCGACATCGACGTTCAACCACCAGGCAAGAGTATTCAAAATATTCGTTTATTCTCAGGTGGTGAGAAGTCACTCATCGCCATCAGTGTCCTCTTCGCCATCCTCAAAGCACGAAGAGTCCCACTCTGTATTTTCGATGAAGTAGAAGCCGCACTAGACCAAGCAAACGTTGAACGATTTGCTCGCTATATCGGTAACTTCTCAGACACTACCCAATTTATCGTCATTACTCACCGTCCCGGAACCATGGCTCAATGTGACACACTATACGGAGTCACAATGGCTCAAAAAGGGATTTCTTCACTCCTCAAAGTCAAATTGGCACAAGCCATCGATTTCAGTGAAGAGGAAAGGAGTTAATATGTCATTTTTCAAGAAATTTATCGACCGTTTCAGTAGTCGAACAGACCAACAAGCCTACTCAGAAGGACTTAATCGTGAAAATTCATCATTTATCAATAAACTAATCTTGATGTTCGAAGAAGAAAGTGAAATTGATAATGATTGGATCGAACGCATGATGGTTATTCTCATCGAAGCTGATGTCTCAGTTAAGACAGCCCGCAAGTTGATGAAAAACTTCCAAAAATTACTCGAAGTCAATAACATCACAGAAAAACTTTATGCGAAAGATTTCTTCTTACAAGTCTTAAACGATTTTTATGGTGAAGATGTAGAATTAATCGAGATTGAAGAAGGGCGACCCAACGTAATATTAATGGTCGGAGTCAACGGATCAGGAAAGACAACCTCCAGTGCCAAATTAGCCTTCATGTACCAACAACAAGGTTATAAAGTAGCTCTGGTCGCCGCAGACACCTTTAGGGCCGCTGCCGTCTCACAATTACAACTATGGTCTCAACGTTTAGAAATACCATGTTATCATGGTCAATTAAACGATGATCCATCCTCTGTCTTAGCAGAAGCCAGTAAACAGGCAATTATCGATGGTATCGATGTTCTCATCTGTGACACTGCAGGAAGACTACAAACTAAAGTTAACTTAATGAACGAATTAGCTAAAATGAAACGCGTTCTCTCTAAATTTATTGACGGTGCTCCAGATACCACATATCTTGTACTCGATGCGACATTGGGTCAAAACTCATTAAAACAGGCTCAAGAATTCAATAAAGCCACAGAAGTCGACGGCATTATTTTAACCAAGATGGACGGTACAGCTAAAGGGGGCATCATCTTCAGTATTATTGAAGAAATGAACCTCAAAGTTGCCTACATTGGCCTAGGAGAACAAATTGATGATCTCAGAGTGTTCCAGCGTGATCTATACTTCAATTCCTTACTGAAAGAAAATGTATCATGAATGAACTATTAATAAAAACTCAAGAGATGAACGATTTATTAGATCGCTACGAAAGTTTATTAACACAGCGACAACTAGATGTTATGAATCTTTATTTCAAAGAGGATTTAAGCTATCAAGAAATTGCTGACGATTTAGGTATAACTAAAAGTGCAATCTATGATATCATAAGAAGGGTAACCCTTAATTTGGGTGAATATGAAGAGAAGCTTCAACTTGTCAAGAAGTACTATCAGCTTCAAGATTTAATTGAAACTCTCAAATCACTCAATATAGTAGAAGTCAATAAGTTAATAAAAGTGTATGAGGAGGAAACACATGGTTAAAGTATTATCAATTAATGCAGGAAGTTCATCACTTAAGTTTCAATTATTTGTGATGCCAGAAGAAGAAGTTCTAACATCAGGAATCGTCGAAAGAATTGGTCTTGAAGAAGGAATTTTTACAATTAAATTCAACGGTCAAAAGAAAACAGTCAATCAACCCATCCCAGATCACACTTTAGCAGCACAACTTGTATTAGAAGCGCTCGTTGAAGAAAAGATCGTACAAGATTATAGTGAAATCAAAGGGGTAGGACACCGTGTTGTTCATGGTGGTGAACTGTATAAACATTCCGTCATTTTTGACGATGAAGTCGAAAATAATGTCGAATCTTTACAAGATTTAGCACCATTACATAATCCAGCAAACCTAGTCGGTTATCGTGCATTCAAAAAGGCACTACCTAATGCTGTTCACTCAGCTGTCTTTGATACCGCATTCCATCAAACAATGAAAGAAGATATCTTTCTGTATCCAATTCCATATGAGTACTATCAAGACTTTGGAATTCGTCGCTATGGCTTCCATGGGACATCTCATCAATATGTATCACAACGTGTCGCTGCACTTATGAATAAGAAGCTTGAAGATACTAATGTCATTACACTACACTTAGGTAATGGAGCATCTATCACAGCTATCGAAGGTGGTAAATCAGTCAATACATCTATGGGCTTTACACCCTTAGCAGGAATTATGATGGGTACACGCTCAGGAGATATCGATCCTTCTATTACAACTTTCCTAATGGAAAAATTAAATATTTCCGCACAAGAAGTTGTCAATATATTTAATAAGAAATCAGGAATGCTAGGAGTATCTGGTCTTTCAAGTGACGCTCGTGATTTAGACGAAGCAATCAATGAAGGACACACTAGAGCCAAATTAACACAAGCTGTTTATGCTAATCGTGTCGCTCAAGTGGTCGGAAGTTACTTTGTTCAATTAGGACATGTCGATGCCTTAGTCTTCACTGGTGGAATCGGTGAAAATGATACAATCATCAGACCAAAAATTATTGAACTATTATCAGAAGCTATGGAAATTGAATTTGATTTAGAAGCTAATGAAGTCCGAGGAAAAGAAACACTACTCACTAAACCTGAATCAAAAGTTCAAGTATGGTTAGTACCAACCAATGAAGAATTGGTCATTGCTCGTGATACTTATGAGTTTATTAATTAATAATCAATCCGTTAAACAATTAAAAACTTTGATCGAAAGCCACAATTCAATTGTGGTTTTTCGTCATGTCAATCCAGATGGAGATGCCTACGGTTCACAATGGGGACTTGTAACTTATTTAAAAGAGAAATATCCTTACAAAGATATCTATGGGGTAGGTCTAAATAATGGCTCTACTCGTCATTTATTTCCAGAGTCTGACATCATAGAAGATGAAATTATAAAAAACTCATTAGTGATTGTGACAGATACAAGTAATCAAGAAAGAATTGACGACCAAAGATATCAATTAGCAACTACCATTATAAAAATTGACCATCATCCCTCTATATGTGATTATGGTACCTTAAATATTGTTGATGACAATAAGAGTAGTGCCTGTGAAATGATCACTGATATTATCAGAATTTTAGAAGATGATACACCCATTTCTCTAGAAAGTGCAACCTATCTCTTTACAGGAATGAAAACAGATACATTATCTTTTTCTACCCATAAAGTCACATGGAGAACACTAGAAAATGCTAGTTATCTTTTAAAGAGTGGCGATATTGATTTAGCTGCCCTAACAGATGAATTAACGAGTGTAGAAGATAGAATTTTTGATTATGTCACATACCTTAGATTGAATGCTCAAAGCCAAAATAACAATCAGTTAATCTATGTGTACATTGAACCTGAGATTTTGAGTCAATTTAATATCACAAGTTCAGTCGCAAAAGAATATGTCAATACATTTAAACAAAAGAAACAAGCCAAAGTGTGGGTTATTCTAGTCAATGAAGGACATGACAATTACAATGTCTCAATTCGTTCACGTGGATTAGTGATTAACGATATCGCTAGTAAGTACGGTGGTGGAGGACATGTGGTCGCTGCCGCAACCCGTGAGTTAACATATCAACAAACTCAAGCACTTCTAAATGATTTGAGTCAAAGAATACAAAGCAGTCAATAGTGATTGCTTTTTTACTATCTAGAAGTCTAGATAAAAATGATATAATAGAGCCATGGCTACACATTTGTCTATTCGATCAAGTTATTCATTACTTAAATCGACACTATCTATAGAAGAAATAGTCTCATTAACAAAAGAGCGAGGTTTCAAACAAGCAGCGCTATGTGATTATGGGGTTCTTTTTGGTGCCAAAGCATTCGAGAAGGAATGTCAAAAACAAGGTATTAAGCCAATTTATGGGCTAGAAATTGTATTAGATGATGATCGCTTTACTTTCTTAGCCAAAAACATCTCAGGCTATTTAGAACTAATTCAATTATCCAATCTTATTAATTATAAAGAAGAACTTTCGATTGAAATACTTATAAAAAATTCTCACAACTGTGTTGTAATTCAACATAGTGAACAAGGAGCACTAGAAGTCTTCTTACTACAAGATGATATGACTTCATGTCGCTCATTTCTCTATGAGAGAAAACAACAATTTCGTGACTATGTCTGTGGAATATCTATGATGCAGTCGCCCTTGTTCGCTCAAAAGAACCAAAAACTCATTGAGATTTGTCAATCACTCGATATCGTCTGTGTCCCACTGCCCAAAGTATATTATGCCAATTCAGAAGATGAAGATGCTTATCGAATGTTACGAGCCATCGACAAGGGTCTCAAATACAATAATACAACCTTAATTAATCAGCCCTTTAGACATCTTTTAAGTGCCACAGAGATGGAAAATCTATATGGTAAAAAACTATGTAATGCCAGTGATGAGGTTGCCATGCGCTGTAATGTTGACTTATCACAACTAAAAACATCTCTTCCCATCTATGATAATAATCAAAATGTTTCCTCAGCCACTTTTTTACGCCAACTGACCCAAGCTGGATTAACAAAGCGTTTTATGGGCCAAAAAATTCCATTGAAATATCAAGAGCGCTTAAAGTATGAAGTCGAAACAATCATTGAAATGAACTATGAGGATTATTTTTTAATCGTTTATGATTTTGTATTATATGCAACGAAACAGAAAATTTATGTCGGACCAGGAAGAGGGTCGGCGGCCGGCTCATTAGTCGCCTATTGTTTAGGAATCACTCATGTTGATCCGATTCAATATAATCTTTATTTTGAAAGATTCTTAAATCCAGAGCGAAGTTCCATGCCCGATATCGATATTGATTTTCCAGATAATCGAAGAGATGAAGTCATTGAGTATGTTATTGATAAATATGGCTCACATCATATTGCTCATATAATTACCTTTGGTACTCTTGCTCAAAAACAAGTGATACGTGATGTCTCTAAAGCTTTTGGGGTATCAGTAGAGACGACTAATCAAATACTTAAGAGTTTATCACCACGTTTAAATGCGACACTAAGTGATTCATTATCAGAATCAAAAGCACTGAACTATTTAATTAAAGAGAACAAAGATGCCAAGCAAGTGATAGAGATGGCCCTACGTATCGAAGGTAATCCACGCAACAAGTCACTACACGCGGCAGGTATTGTCATGAGTTCAAAACCTCTTGAAGAAGTGATACCCACAACTCTATTAGATAGCAGCAATCATTTGACTACTCAGTATTCAATGAATTACTTAGAAGCCATGGGTCTAGTTAAAATGGACTTTTTAGGCCTTCGTAATTTGACCATTATCGATGATATTGTTAATGAGATTAGAGACACTCAACCACAATTTAATATACTATCAATCCTTTTAGACGATAAAAAAACTTATGAACTCATAAGAAACGGGCATTCTGTGGGTATCTTTCAACTTGAGTCTTCGGGGATGGAAGCCTTATTAAAACAAGTTGCTCCTACAGAATTTATGGACTTATCTGATACTATTGCGCTCTATCGTCCTGGACCAATGAGATTTAGAGACCAATACGTTATAAATAAACGAAATCCACAACAAATCAAATTACTTCATCAAGACATGCAAGAGATTGTATCATCAACTCATGGTATTTTAATCTATCAAGAACAGATTATGCAGTTAGCTCAAAAGTTTGCTGGTTTCTCATTAGGAAAGGCTGACTTATTACGTCGTGCAATGAGTAAAAAGAGTGCCACAGAGATGGAAGGTCTTAAGAAAGATTTTATTAGTGGCTGTCTTAATAATAACTATTCATTAGGATTAGCTACTCAACTATTTGATATGGTAGATACGTTTGCTCAATATGGATTTAATAAATCACACTCTGTAGCCTATGCCATGATTGCCTATCAAATGGCATATCTCAAAGCACACTATCCACTCTATTTCTACAAGGCATTACTATCAAGCGTCATCAGTTCTCAAAACAAACTAAAGGAATATCTCGATGAGTGCCATAATAGAAATATTAAATTACTAGCACCACATGTGAATCATTCCTTATCCACTTTTACTATTGAAAATGATGCCATCAGACTACCATTATCAATTATTAGTTCAATAGGTCATCATAGTTCAAATAAATTAGTCTTATTAAATAAACACAAAGGTCCCTTTAAGTCATTTATTGATTTTGTGGCACACGCCAATACAGTCGGTATTAATCAAAGTCAAATCAAAAATTTAATATACGCTGGAGCATGTGATAATTTTGGATTCAATCGCTCAACACTCATCGCCTCATTAGATGATGTCTTAGCTTATGCTAACTTAATTAAAATTGACATTAAAAATGATCAAGAACAATTAGAGTTTGTCGATAGTACCCTTAACTTTGGACTCGTCAATGAACCTATTATGACCATTAGAAGTGAAAACAAAATTCTTTTATCACAAAAAGAAAAAGAAGTCTTAGGTTTTTACTTTCAGTATCATCCTATTTTAGAAATTAAAAAACATCATAATCTCAACAATGTCATTCCGTTAAGAAAAGCTTACAATTCTCTAAATTACTCGCAAACTATCGCAATGATTATTTCCATTAAAGAGATACGTAGTAAAAAAGGGGATTTGATGGCCTTTGTTGAACTCGAAGATGAACATGATCAAGTAGAAGCTATCATCTTTAATCGTGATTGGATGAAAATAAAAGAACACTTAAAACCATATCAAGTCTATTTGATAAAAGGCCAAGGACAAAAGAATCGAAATTACATTATCAAAGAAGTTGACCATTTGAAGGCCTAGAAAGGAAACTTTATGAAAATTTTAGTGGTAGATGACGAAGTTAATATTTTAGAAATTGTAAAAGAATACGCTTCTTTTTATGGATACGAATGTGTCGGGGCTCAAAATGGTTTAGAAGCCATTGAAAAAGTTCGCCATGAAGATTTTGATGTCATTATTATGGATGTGATGATGCCAGATTTAGATGGTTATGTGGCCACACGTCGTATTAAAAACATGAAAGACATTCCTATTGTCATGTTATCAGCTCGTCACAATGAAGCAGATAAGCTTTATGGTTTTGAAATGGGTGTAGATGACTACATGACTAAGCCATTCTCTGTTAAAGAACTTATGGCACGAATCAATGCGGTTACGTTACGAAAAGCGAGCCAAGAAAAAGACTACTATCTTTTTGATGGCCTAAAGATTGATGTCTTAGGACGATTAATCACAGTAGATGATGAACAGGTTGATTTACCATCAAAAGAATTTGATCTGTTACTGTACTTTGTAAGACAAAGAAATAAAGTACTTACACGGGAAATGATATTAAATGAAGTATGGGGAGACGAATTTGAAGGAGATAGTCGTACGGTCGATACTCATGTGAAACTCTTACGAGCCAACTTAGGGCAGCGTCGTGATTACATAAAAACTATTAGAGGGACAGGTTATAAATTTGAAGCAGATATTTAAAGGTCTTCGAGCCCGCGTTTTTATCTACATGGCACTGTTTGCGGCGGGCTTATTGATATTACTCTATGT